>JAAYUJ010000571.1 GCA_012517775.1 Deltaproteobacteria bacterium | reverse complement strand
TCGTTGAACTCGATGTTCTTTTCCTGCAAAAAGGTCCTGGCCTTTTCACAGAATGGGCACCCTTCCAGACTGTAGAGCGTAACATTCACCGCTGAGACCTCTGATGTTACAAAACAACTTCTATTCCAGGCACCTGAGTGCCTTTTCGATCGCCTCCTGATCGAACCCGAGAATCACCTGATCGCATATTGCGATTACCGGAACACTCCTTGCCCCTCCGGTGATGGTCTTCATCTCCTTGAGCGCTTCCCGGTCCGTGCTTACATCGAACGATTCAAATTCGATACCGCGTTGTTCAAGATATTCCTTTGTCTGATGGCAATAGTGACAGGATGGAGTCGTGTAGATCCTTACCTTTTTTTCCATTGTGACAGGTCCTCTTCTGATACTGACAGGCTTTGGATTCTCCGGAACCGGAAATCAGCAACCATTGCGCAGAAATGCCTCAGGCAGGAAATTATCCTTTCAGGAAGCCGGGGGAGCACCATCGGCCATGGCCAGCGGTACAAAAACCGGCTTCCTGAGTAGAACCTGCCTTTGGAAGGGCAGTGCAGAAGGAATAGCCAAGGCAGCTGCAAGGGGTTTCATCCCAGCTTCTTGAGCTCCAGGGTGAGGCGCCTGAGATGTTGCTGTTCCTCTTTCACCAGTTGTCCGATGAACTCACGACCTTTGGCTTCATCGGTTGCGTCCTGAATCGTGAGGAAGAAAATGACCGAATCCTTTTCAAAGTTGATGGCGAGATTCAAAGCATCCTTGACGTTCTTAAGATGGGAAATCTGCGTCTCGATACTCTCACCGCCGACAAACACATGCTGATCGGCCATCATCTTGATGTACGCATCCGTCTCGTTGTCAGGGTCCCATACCGTTGACTCGGCAGCCTGAGGGGGCAGCTGACCCAGTAGCTCCTCGAATTTCTTCTTATGCCCCACTTCCTCCTGGGCAAGTTCCTGGAAGAGCTTCTTGATTTCAGGATTGTCGATGACCTTCAGGGCCTTTTCATAGAAAGCCTTGCCGTTTTCTTCGATCTTGATTCCAACCTTGAACACTTCAGCAGCATTGAAATTGAATATCATGTAGAGAGCTCCTCGACGGCTTATAGTCCAGTCTTTAGTCTATTCCTTTTCGAAATCGCTTTTCATCGCCCCGCAAATCGGGCAGACCCAGTCTTCGGGCAGAGCCTCAAACTTCGTGCCTGGAGCAATCCCATTATCCGGGTCCCCTTTGGACGGATCGTACACATAGCCACAGACCTGACACACCCAACGTTCCATTGGCATAACCTCCTTTTCAGATTAACGGTTGTAACCCCCTGACAAAGTCAGACGCATACACCCACATACAGACCAGGACTTCTGTTACAGCCCACCAGCAACCCCAGAACCGCCTTTCGGGTACAACTGCACCAGCAGGATCTTCTTGAGCCGGATCATTTGGAATCTACGTGTATCAGTAAGACACAAAAGCTGATGAGATCCCCCCTAAATACGGAATCGATGGAAGAAGTCCCGGCAGACATGGTGACTCTAAGCATTTATAGCATCCAGAGCAACAAGGCAAAATCATTTTAGGCAGGGCTTCTCCCGCCAAACCCGTTTCGGCGCTTCCACAGGCGTCTCAAACGCAATGCGTTGCCGACCACGGAAACGGAGCTCATGGCCATCGCCCCTGCCGCAAACATGGGGTTCAATAGAATGCCGAAGAATGGATAGAGTATGCCCGCCGCAACTGGAATACCCAGGGAATTGTAAAAAAAAGCCCAGAAAAGGTTCTGCCTGATCACTCTCATGGTCAGGGCCGAGAGGCGAATAGCCGACGAAACCAGCCGCAGATCATCCTTGATGAGGGTAATATCACTGGCCTCCACCGCCACATCGGTCCCCGCTCCGATTGCAATTCCCACATCGGCTGATGCGAGGGCCGGGGCGTCATTGATGCCGTCCCCCACCATGGCGACGACTTCTTTTCTCCCCTGCAGCCGAAGGATTTCCCGGGATTTTTCCTCGGGCAGCACCTCCGCCATCACCTGACCGATACCGGCTTGCCGTGCAATGTATTCGGCGGTCTCTCTCCGGTCTCCCGTAATCATGGCCACCTTCAGACGCATCTTTCGCAAAAGTGAAACAGCATCCCCGGCCGTTTCCTTCAGAGAATCGGCAAGAGCGAGAATCCCGGCGGCCTTGCCTTCGACGGCCACAAACACACATGTCTTTCCAGCCGAAACGAGTCTGTCGGTGCTTTCCTGGAGAGCACCGATTTCCACCCCGTCCTGCTCCATGAATGCCCGATTGCCCACCGACACCTTTTCGCCAGCGACTCTTCCCCTTGCTCCCAGGCCGGCTACCGCCTCGAATTCCTCAACCGGCATGATCTCCTTCCCTTCTTCCCGCCCCTTTTCCACCACAGCCTTTGCCAGCGGGTGCTCCGAGGCGGCTTCAACGGCAACGACGCGCGCGAGAAGTTCGCCGTGGCTCATTCCGCCGTGGGTGATAACGTCTGTTACCACCGGCGTTCCCCTGGTCAATGTTCCCGTCTTGTCGAATACGACGGTAGTCAGCTGATGAGCTTTTTCGAGGGTCTCTCCTCCCTTGATCAGAATACCGCTTTCCGCACCCAGGCCCGTTCCGACCATGACGGCGGTTGGTGTCGCCAGGCCCATGGCGCAGGGACACGCGATAATCAGGACCGATACGAAATTGAGAAGAGCCCGGCTCAATTTTGGTTCGGGAACCAGAAAGGCCCACACCAGAAACGTCACCAACGCAATGACCACGACTGCCGGGACGAACACGGAGGCCACCTTGTCGGCAAATCTCTGGATAGGAGCCTTGGAGCCCTGGGCTTCTTCCACCAGACGGATGACCTGGGCAAGAACGGTTTCCTTTCCCACCTTCGTCGCCTCAAAGCGAAAGGTGCCGCTCCGGTTGATCGTACCCGCAAAAACGGTGTCTCCCACGCCCTTGGTGACCGGGATGCTCTCCCCGGTAAGCATGGACTCGTCTACGGCGGAACTGCCGGTTTTCAACACTCCGTCCACGGGGATTCGTCCCCCCGGTTTCACGATAAGAAGATCTCCGTGAAGCACTTCTTCCACCGGAACATCCATTTCCCTGCCGTTGCGGATGAGGAGAGCCGTATCCGGGGTGAGCCGCAGCAACCTCTTGATCGCCTGGGAGGTGCGCCCCCGGGCTTTCATTTCCAGAAAGCGCCCCAGCAGCACCAGAGTCACGATCATGGCCGCACCGTCAAAATAGACATATGCTTCCAGCCCGGCACCCGTGAATAGCTCCGGCCAAATGGTTGCGACCGCAGAGTAGAGGTACGCCGAGGCCGCGCCTATGGCGACCAGGGTGTTCATATCAGAGGTCTTCTGGCGGGTCGCCTTGATGGCCCCGGAAAAAAACCTGCTCCCCACCCAGAAAACTGCAGGTGTGGTGATAACGAGGAGGAACAGGTTCATGGTTTCCCGCCGGATACCGTGGAGAAAGGGAAACCAGTGGGGCATTGTCCCGACCATGATGATCATGCTCAACAGCGCCCCGACCATGACTTTGACCTTGAGCTCTCGAATTTCCCTCGTGCGAAATGCTTCAAGGGGGTCTTCCCTTGTTTCATGGAGCAATCCAAGGTATTCGTAACCGCTTTCCTCGATTGTCTTCCTGATGGTTTCCAGGTCCAACCGGGCCGTTTCGTATTGAACCGTCGCCTGCGATGCAGCCAGGTTGACGACGGCGCTTTTCACTCCGGGAAGATCCTGCAGCACTCCCTCCACTCGGCGAACGCAGGCCGCGCAGGTCATACCTCCCACCAGGACGTTCACCTGCCTGAGACCTTCGGGAGCAACCCCTTGCACCACAGGGGTTGCGTATCCGATATCATTGATCTTTTTTCTGATAACAGACAGATCGACACGGGCGGGATCATATTCGACCGAAGCCGTGGAAGTGGCGAGGTTCACCGATGCATCCCACACCCCGTCAAGAGCCTTGATCCCATCTTCAACACGGCGAACACAAGCCGCGCAGGTCATACCCTCAATATGCACGACACTCTTAGACAACTTCGTAACCTGCTTTCTTAATCCTTTCACGGATGAGCGCATCATCGACCGGATGAAGCTCTTCAAAATCTGCCTCGCCCCGTTCGAGATCCACACGTGGATCTGCAATTCCGTCAATTTGGCTCAGGGCCTTCATAACAGCCTTCACACAGTGCTGGCATGACATGCCTTTAATCTTGATTGTTTTCATGAACCCCGCCCCCTTCTCTTTTCCAGAAAATGACAAACCCATCCTTTCCAAAAGCGACTTGAATGAGCTCCCATCCCTCCTTGCCCCCTTCGTTCAATATCTCCTGCATCTTCTCCATCTGATTCACGGGGATGCTTTCCATACTGCACTGCCCGTCTGGAGAACAGAAATAGACGAGCTGCGTCAGCTCATCCGATGAGTGCCGCGAGATCTTGTACTGAAAATGTTTCATCTATCTACCCCCACATGAAAGACAC
>JAAYUJ010000570.1 GCA_012517775.1 Deltaproteobacteria bacterium | reverse complement strand
GCTCGAAAACCGAATCGTTTACAACCTGGTCGACATCATCGAGGGGAAATGCCGCAAGGAGCAGGCCATGCTCCGGGACCGAAAGCTGAACAACCTCTTCATCATCCCCGCGGCGCAGACGCGAGAGAAGGACGCTGTCCAACCGGAGCAGATGAGAGAGCTTTGCGGCCAGTTGGCGGAAGAATTCGAATTCGTCATCATTGACTGCCCGGCCGGCATTGAGCGAGGATTTAAGAACGCCGTAGCGGGAGCAGAGGTTGCCATCGTGGTGACGACACCCGAAGTCTCCGCCATTCGCGATGCGGACCGGGTCATCGGGCTGCTGGAGGCAAGCCTGCTCAAGGATATTCACCTCATCGTGAACCGACTCAATTATCGCATGGTGAAGAAAGGTGACATGATGTCCACGGAGGACATTGTGAATCTGCTTTCCGTTCCCCTCCTGGGGGTAGTGCCCGAAAGCGAGGACGTTGTAATTTCCACAAACCGTGGTGTTCCGCTGGTCCATGATCGGGGCAGCAAGGCGGGTATTGCGTTTCGGCGCATTGCGGCGCGTCTGAATGGCGAGAACATTCCCTTTGAAAACGGCTACGGGGATGGCTTCCTGGAACGTTTCAAGCGCCTGTTCCGGGGATAAGAGGAGGAAGGTGCCATGTTGAAGGCAATCCGTCGGTTTTTCGGCGAAAAATCCAGTGGACAGGTAGCTGCCAAACGGATGCAGGTCGTCCTCATGCACGACCGAATGGACCTGACTCCCGACGTGCTGGAATCTCTTAAGAACGACATATTGAATGTCCTCTCGCGTTACATGGAGATTGACCAGCAGAGCATACGCGTGGATCTGGAGAAAGGGAAAGAGTACACAGCCCTGGTATCCAATGTGCACATCAAGCGGGTCTATCGCCGGGCACTACCCGTTCATAACGCGTGAATCGAGGGAGCCGGTGTCCTTGACGGTAATGTTGGCAGCCAGTCTGAGAAAATATGTGACCGACTATAATCCGGCCACCGGGCAAATGGTGGAAATCGCACCCGGAACCACCGTCCGCGGATTGGCCGACCTGCTGGGAATTCCCCCGGAGGAAGTTAAGCTTATCATGGTCAATGGCCGCAGCGGGGAATGGGATACCATCCTTGAAGGAGACGAACGCGTAGCCCTTTTTCCTCCAGTGGGGGGAGGATGACGCAGAAAGACCCCCGGTGAAAACCGATTTCTCGAGGGGAAAAGGCTTGATCCATCCCTTCCTATTTTTCGACAACCTCCTTCAGCTTCATGACTGCCTCTTCCAATTCCGGAAAAAGATCCAGAGCGAGTGTCAGGCCCTTCTTGGAGGGGCGAAATTCATCGTCATCCCCCTTGTAGTATACACGCAGATCGACGTATTGCTTGCCTTTGTATACCGTCACGGAAGCGCGCACTTCTTCGAGGGGGTTCTTTGGAAACGAGTGCACGACTCTGGCTTCATCTTTAGCCATTCGATTCCTTTCCTGCGGTTGTTCCTGTTGCTCGAAATCCCACTATCGGGTTAAGCTCTCAAATCGTGGGGATTGCGTACGGACTGGGTGGGAATACCATAATCACGATTTGCACTTTGCACTATCAGATCGGCAGGATTCCATCAAGGGGTAATCCTCAACCGCTGATCCATTTCATGGAGAAGGCACCGTGTTTCGGAACCTTCGCCAATATTGGTCAAGGAGGAAAATATCATGACAATGTGGTTCTTCGATGAGTCGGATGAGATGGAGGAATATCAATCGGCCCGGGAGATCTTAATGAGTCTGGAGAGAGAATATCGGGAAATCGCCTCGATTCTACAAAAGGCGAAAGAGGCTCTCAGGATCGATCCTGAAAACCTGAAAATCCAGGCAAGGGTAAAATATTATCAGAAGCGTTTCGATGATCTCCAAAAATCACGGCTGTTTGCTTCGGAGGTCCCCCTCGAAGTGTCCTTGTGGGGTCCCCCTCATGGATAGCATTCCCCTGCACGAGGCTGGTTACTGACTGATACGTCGTCTCAAACCCTTTGCCTGAGAATCGCCTCCTGGAAGAGTCTGTGCGGCTTGTTACCACAGGAAAACACATCCTCTGGTCAGTACGACCGATTCTCCCCATCTCACTTTACGGTCAGCACAGGGACATCCGAGAATTCGATCACCCTTTCCGCAACGCTGCCCAGTAGAATATGGGC
>JAAYUJ010000569.1 GCA_012517775.1 Deltaproteobacteria bacterium | reverse complement strand
TTGAAGTGTTGATGGATGGACAAGATGCAGACATCGAAGAGACACGGGCGATTGAACGAAACGGCTACTCAACCTCCGAATCTTGCATGTTTTTTGCTCTCCAAGGCTTCACGGGGTCACTGAAGACCCCGGTGTCCTCTTTATCTTCATATGTGTTGAGAGGAAAGCATTGCTTTATTGGTTCATGTCTAATAGCCAAAGGGACGATATCCTCTTTGATTAGAAATGATTCTCGTTTTTGCTCCTGGCCAATAGAAGGAGCCATGGGAGCAGGATCGAGGGCGCAAGCAATTTCACCTTGAAAAGGGGGGAAACATGTCAGGCCTCCATCATCGACCATTTTCGCTGGTTCTATGCTTTCTGGTATTCTGGATGTTTTGCTTCGCCCTGTCCGGGAGGGCAGTCTGGGCCGGTTCAACAATGGGAAGTACTCCGGAAGCTCCAGCGTCCAAAGGGTATGCAGGGGCGGAGTCGGACGGCCTCCTTGTTGCCGCCGCCGGCGCCAAGACGGAGGCTTTACCCAATCTCACCCCCTACAAACCAAGCGGCTGGAGCGGGAAAATCGTGGTCTCCAACAGGACTGAAACCACTGTCGACAGTGCGGTCTTGCATCCCACGGATACCCTCTACGTGGACTGGGCCGTTCTCAATTCAGGAGGAGACACTGCCGTACGGTTCCATTCAGCACTGTATGTGGACGGGGCGCTGAAGATGACCTGGTACACAGACCCCGTTCTGGAGACCAATTACTACGCATATGTTAAGGATTATTCCATTGGCTCTCTTCCTGTTGGAGAGCACACTCTTAAAATCGTGGCGGATTACAAGAAGGAGATTGCGGAAAGCAACGAGAGCGACAACTCCTTCAGCAGGACGATCGAAGTCGTTGATGTTGAGGCCAAACTCACTCCCGCTCATGACCAGGATGGCGACGGTGTGCCGGATGTGGTCGATCCTTTGCCTCTCAACAAGGCAGTATCGAGCCTCACCCCTTTTGATGAGACGGAGTTCAACAATAATCTGGGGCAGGCCAATGATGTCTCCGGGAACCTGCCTCTCCTGATTCGTGGGACTATTGCACAAGGGACCGATTACTATCTGGATATCGACTACTTTCGCATCCAGGCCAAGGCGGGGGATAGGATTTCCGTATTGGCCTACAGTGGCACCGTCAATGACAAGGGCACGGCGATTACGTTCAAGAAGTCTCCGTTCATCCCCAGACTCTCATTCCTCGATGGGAACGGGGGGACCATGACGGGGGTAAACATTGAAGGTGTGGCTCTTCCCGCTGGTTTGTCCGTCAAGATCCCGGCGGATGGAGAGTATTTTGTTCAGGTTTCCGACACCACCATCACTGCGGGCGACTATTCCTATCCTTACGTCCTGCAGGTTTTCAAGGATACCGACGGCGACGGGGTCTCCAACCACCTGGAGAAAGCGCTGAACATGAGTTCCCAAGGTGCGGATACGGATCAGGATGGGCTTGGGGATTACAGTGAAGTCTTCAGTTTCAGCCTGAAAGCCAACGGAATCAAGAAGCCCGTCAATCCATCATCTGCAGATTGGTGGGACACGGACAAGGATGGAAAACCCAACTGGCTCGATAAGGATTCCGACGGGGACGGCATTCAGGATGGAGTGGAAGGTGTAGCCGATTACGAGGCTGACAATCTCCCTTCCTTCCTCGATATCGATGCCAATGGAAATGCTGTCCCGGACAAGAAGGAAGTGGGTAAAACCCTTCGGCACCCCGATGATGCCGATGCCGATGGGATTCCTGATTTTCAGGACCTGGACTTGGACGGAGACGGCATTCCCAATGCATCCGATGCTTTCCCGTACGATTCCTCCCGTCCTAAGGCGAGCACAGGCCTGGTAATCCATAATGTCGTATCGCAGGTGTCTGCTTCTGTGAAGCTTTGGGGCGTGGTAGTACCCGGGAAGCCCCTGATTGTTTATGGGAAGGGTATCACTCAGGATAGCCGTGTGGTGATGCCTGTTTCAGGCGGATCGGTGGCTTTGAAGCCCACTTCGGTGGGCAATGGTTTTCTGAAAATTGCCGTTCCAAAAAGGGTTGTGGAAGGTCTTCTGTTCATCATGCTCAACAGCCAGAGGAGCGACGGCTTTCCCATACTGGTCCGAAATCTGGATGCCGACCCCATCCTTACCTCTCTCAGTTCCAGGAGTGTAAAGCCCAATGGGACTCTGACCCTCTATGGCAAGAACCTCTCCAACGATCAGGTGGCCGTGGTCTTTGAAAACGCCAAGGGGTCGGTCTCGGTTTCGCAAAAGGCGGCCATGGATTCCGTGCAGGTGACGGTCCCTCAGGATGCTGCAGGAGGAAAGGTGTGGGTGGAGGTGGGAGCGCGCAAATCCAACGCCTTGGATCTGAGAGTGAGCAGAAACATCGCGGTTTCTGTCGCATTGCCCTCCTCGTTAAAGGTTTCCGCCGGCCGGATCAGCGTCATTGCCAACGGGAAGCGCTACACTCTGAACAATGACTACAAGGTCCAAATCCCTTCACTCAATCAGGACATCGTATTCCTCAGTTGCATGGTCGATATGGGCTCTGACGACGACTATGCTCTGCTTTTCGAGGGAGTGGCTCTGCCCGGAAAGAAGAGCGTTACCCTCTCGCCACTGAGCACTGCCACCAAAATGGTTTTCTTCGGTTTGGGATATTCCGTGTCCCTTCCCAGAGACAAATGGGAGAAGGTGGTGACCACCCTGAAGACGGTGCCGGCGGTGACAGCTCTGTCAAACCACATCACGAAATTGCTCGCATCGAACCTCCGGGCCCTTTCGAGGTTTGAGAACGCAACCCTCATCACCAAGCTGCAGGAAGCCATCATTGCCGGTTCCAAGGTGGTGACCCCCCAGTTGAAAGCCTCGATGGCCGCAGGGCAGCTCCCCCAAGCCGATCTGCTTGGGCTGGAGCCTGTTATTACACCGAAAGATGAGCAGGAGGGTGTTGCGCTCTCAGTGAAAGACCCGGCGGACATCACGGTCAAGAACGGGACCAAATTGTTTGCCAGTATCGAGGTCACCGCGAAAGACAAGAAGAAGACCCTCATCCAGGGGCATGCCAGGCATATGTATGATCCGCTCATTCTGGGGCCATCAGGGTGGATAGGATACTATACCAGCTACTTCAAGACGAGCAAGGACTACAAAGTGGCAGGGAGGGATTCCCATTTTGAAGTGATCACAGCAGGCGTAAAGGATCCCAACCCCGATGCCTCCAAAGCCTCTGCGCACCAGATGCTCATCATGAAGTTGGTCCTGGAAGGAATGGTGTGTCCCACGGTGGACAAGTTTGTGATCGGCCCCCTGTTCAATCAGAGTTACGATTCGGAGACGATTGTGGCGCTCCTCAAGCACTTCATCGGCATGAAGTCACTGAATCGCATGGCCGCCGAGATCATCAACAGTCCATCGGATACGGCCAGCATTGTTTACAACATTGTCGTCATGCAGTTTGTGACGGCACTGAAGTCCTGCGGTGTTCCTCCCAACCCCGGAAGCCCCTGTTATCTTCTGTGCGAAGCCATTGCGCAAACCCTGTTCAAAGGAGCCATGAGCTTCGAGAGTGTGGCCAAGATTGTCGGATCAAGCATCGGAAAGCAGATTGGTGCAAGCCTCATTCCCGTTTACGGCCAGATCAGGGCGGCTCTGGCCACGGCGGATAAAGTGAGTGTTGGATTCAACGTGGCGGTTTCCATCTACGATATGGCCAACACTCCGGGGCTATTGTCCTTTAACGTGGATTTTCCTCTGGAAATCTCGCAGGTCAAACCGCTGTGCCTCTCAAAGAGTGATACGGTCAATCAGTTTATCACCATTGTGGGCAAGGGGATTCATCCGGCGAAGGATGAGGAAGGCAATGATGTTCTGCCCAAAGTCTACCTGGGGTCCGCAGATGGGACTGTATGGAACTGGGGTGACGGCGACGGGGACCTTCAGGAGCTCTACGTATCTTTCGGAAAGGTCTCACTGGCTGACGGGGAATATCCCATCAGGGTTGTGCACCAGGGACAGGAGGCTGTTTCAGAAGAAAAGGTCCGCGTATTCCAGGAAGGGGCCGTCCTGGACCTCATCGACCCTTCCAAGGGGGCTGAGGGTGATACAGTGGTTTTCTATGGGTGCGGCATCGGCCCTTCCTGGGCAGGTCCCGGTTCTCCCGTCTACGATCCGGAAGTCTTCTTTACTGCGGAGGGGGGTAAGACCGTTCAGTCTGCAGGAGTCCAGTGCGTTGCGGAGACGATTCTCAACGTCGTTGTTCCCGAAAAGGCCGTCACTGGACCTGCCTATGTCAAGATTGGCAATGTGAAAAGCAACTCCCTGCCCTTCACAGTGGAGCAGAGTCAGGTGGTCATCACGTATGGCGACTGCGGCGCTGCAACTGACGACACCTTCGACCTCTTCGTGGATGGTGAGCCCAAGTGGTCCATGGCGGCTCCGGCCACCCCCTTTCCAGTGACCATGAACCTGACTCCCGGAAAGCACGAGGTCCGTTTGGTGGGGGTTACTGCTCCCGATGCAATCGGAACTTACTGCATCAGCTTCTCCTCCAATGTTCAGGTGGTCTCGGGGCCGCCCTTGAGCGGGGATGACCTCACTGCGGGAGTGGTGAAAACCTGGGTCATTGAGGTGATCGGTTCCGGCGATTCACAAAGGCCGGAATCCGAAGATATCCGGGGTCTCATCCTTCAGGATCTGCTCGGTTGATCCCTGCTTCCCTGGTTCTGTCCGGTGTCATTTGGCACCGGCCAGAGCTCTGGAAACTCAGGGCATCTTGGGTACTATCTCAATCAGCAGGTCGGGATCTCAATCCCGAAAGCTTTTGCATCCCGATGCCGGGTACGGAAACCCGACCTACAGACCGGTAGTTATTGAGAAGCAACCATTTTCGATGCCCGTGAAGGGGTGAGCCATGGAGTGAATCCCCGGAGGATACGGGACCGGGCCACCCTTCGCGTCTCATCAGTTCTGCCTCTTCCTTGATCCTGCGGATCAGTGCCACACCGCCCCCTCATTTCAACAAGTCGGGATTTCATAACTGCACGCGACATCGCATGCACACTTGCCGCAGACATCCGTCAGGGGCAGGTCGCCGAAGTGGGAGTCATTGACGAGACATTGGCGATAGCAGGCGTGGCGATCGAAATGGGATTTGAACAAAGCGCCGTAGCGGCATTTGGATACACAACCGTAGCATTCCTTTCCCGATTTCACGAGGCAGTACTCCTTGTCGGGGCGGGGAGTAGCAGCGATGGGCATGGTTGTGACAAGGCTTCCCAGGCGTCCACAACAGCCTGCGGTGGTGATGAGCATGTGGTGGTGACCGAATGTGCCCAAGCCCGCTATATACGCGATATGCTTATGTGACCACGCACTCACCAGTTTTTCTTCATCGAAGTTGTGGGTGGGGGGGGTCACGACAGTCTCATATCCGTGTCTTGCGATGTCCGTCTGCAGGGACTCACCGACAGCCTGAATGAGGCTGTTGGTGACCACATAGGATTCAGCCCAGCTTCGAGATGAGAACCCTTTCGATCGACTGTTTTCTTCTCCAATCCCTCGTTGAAACGGCAGAAAGAAAACGACGACCGACCGGGCTCCTGACAAAAGATCATTGGGCATGGCGTGTCCGGGATCGACAACTCGTTTCAGTTCCTCGAAAAGAGGGTCCCTGGCTGAAGCGACGGCCACCAGGGGTTCCCGCCAGCAATTCAGGCTCTTACCGGCCTGGACCCATCGGCTCATGGCAGCCTTCACTTCCCCCCTGAGTTGAACAAGTATCTCCTCTTTGGAGTCGCTTGGGTGCGTGTTCATGTGTCTTCCTTTTCTTTGGATTTCTCCTCAGGGATGGACATGGCCGGCACAGCGTTGCGCGACCAGCTCCGCACATGGAGATCCTGTTGCGGGAAAGGAATCTCGACACCATGAGTCTGAAAGGCCTGAAAAATAGCGCTGTTCAACTCATGGGTTGCAGGAATCCGGTCACTCGGTGTTGCCAGGTAAGCCCAGATATTAAAATTCAACGAGCTGTCACCATAGGCCTCGAAAAAGATCTGGGGCGGTGGATCGTCAAGAACGCGGGGATTGCCTCGACAGACCTCTTCAAGAATCTGAGTGACTTGAAGCGGGTCTGAGCTGTAGGATACCCCTACCTTGAGGGTGAGACGATTGATCCCCCAGCCTCCATAGGTCCAGTTGAGAATTTTCCCTGAGATCAGCTCTGAGTTGGGGATGATCAGGGAATACCGGTCAAAGGTCTGGAATATCGTGCTGCGTACTCGAATCTCTTTGACCATCCCCCACTGGCCGTCTATGACCAGCATGTCCCCGACTTTGATGGGTCGCTCGAACAAGAGGATGAGTCCGCTGAGAAAGTTGCTGACGATATTCTGAAGACCGAAGCCGATGCCAACGCCCAGACCACCGGCCACCAATGCCAAACTCGCCAGGGATATCCCCATGGTGTTGAGTGCAATCAATGCCGTGATCACCAGGGTGATGTAATGCAGGCTCATGGAGACGCTGTATTGAAGGCCGGGGTCCCAATCCCTGCCGGGATAGAATTTGAGCTCCATGAAGGTGCGCAACACGCGGGACAACCGGAAGCCCAGGTAAATGACCGCAATGGTGAGCCCGATGTTGAGAGGTTTGAGCTGAATGGGGCCGAGGGAGGGTCCCCAACTGAGCCACTTGAAGGCCCAGGACAGCTGATCCGAGGAAATTCCCCAAGCCCTGAGAGACACCAGCAATGCAACTCCGGCCAAGCCCACCCATAGCGTTCGACTCGTGAACTCATAGGACTTCAGAAACAGCCGCTCTCGATCGGGAAATCTTTTCGCGAGAACTCCCGCTTCCGGATGGAGCGTCAAGCGCAGAAGGGTATGGGTTCCTTCTCCAAGTAACCAGGCCAGGGCCAGCACTACCAGGGTGAAGACAGCCCCCTGGGCTGCATATTCAAACAGGAACTTCAAACCCAGCAGCCCTGAAACCACAACAAACGCAAATAGCAGGAAGCCGGTGATTCTTAAAGCGCGCAGGAACCCCCTGCTCTTTACGAAAGCCGGTACCGGCAGAACCATCAGGAAAGGATCCAGGTGGCTTCTCCTCATCAACCAGAGAAACCAGCCTAACAGCACCACATGGAAAAGACTTTTCAGACTGCCTATGTCTTCGGGGGTGAGTCCCAGGATTCCGGCGTTGGGCATGATGAAGAAGCGGAGAAGGAAAACAAACACGGCCATAAGGGAGAGGTGCCGGCGAAAGAAGCCGGCGAGGCTTCCGGGTACCGGAATGATCCCGTCCGCTTCCTCGCCGGCCAGATACCGGTGGAGCAGGTTGAGAGCAAGTCGCAGGGTCACCAGGGTGGCTGTCAGGGACCACACCAGCCATGCAGCCCTGTTCGTGATGATCCCAACCGTCAGAAAGGCCACGTAAAGCCAGGCCACGAAGCCCAAGGACAAGAGCCGCATCATGAGAATTTGGAGAAAAGTCAGGAGCACTTTTGAACTTACCTCTCTTACCTGCGCCTGCCAGGCGGAGAGTCTGGGCAGGACCAGTTTCTCAAAGCGGATCGCTCCTGCGCCCAGTAGCACGAGAAGAAGAAATAGACCTGTCAGGTTGGCCCAGTTTTCTCTCAGAAGGCGGAACAAGGCTCCCGACTGGAACACCTCCACCATCCACGAATAAGCCCTGCCGGGGAGTGCCGCCAGGGTGAGCAGGATCTGCCCAATTTCCTTCATTCGGTGCTCGGGGCTTTGACGTTTGAGCAGCTCCTGTTTCAGTGCTCTTTCCAAATAGTCTTGTTCCAGTTTCGTTTTGGTTTCGGTGATCAGCTTCATCGAGCTCAGAAGGCTTTCGGCGCTATTTGCCAAGGTTTCCCGGTAAAGCTCAGCCGCTGCTCGATAATCCTGACCCAGTTGCTTGTAGGTACGATAAGCGTTTTGCAGTTCCTTGGAACTGTGCAAGGGGTGATGGGATCTGGCCAGTTCGGTCACCTGTTCTTCGACGGCTGCCAGGGAGTTGCCATGCTCCTGGATCCTCTCCCCCATGATTTCATGTTCGCGGGTGAACTCCCTCAGGCGGATGCCGGTTTGCTTTTCTTCCTCATTCAGCTTCGCAGCGGCCTCCCTGGCGGCTGCCAGGGTGAGCTCATTGACTGCCATGGATGCATTCAAGGCTGCGATCCAGGCCTGTAAGTCCTCCCTTTCTTTAATGAGACTTTTGAGCGTCTGCTCCCCCGATTGCTGCTGCTGACGCAAGGCAATAATATTGCTTTGTAATTTGGTTGCGCCCTCCGCCAGAATATCAGGCAATTTTTCCAAACTTATGGTTGAGGCCCCGGTCTTTGGGGCAGACTGGATTGATCTCTCCTGTGCCTCTGATGTTGCCGCGGGGGTGTGTATGACAGTGAGAATCAGAACAACAACCCAAAGATGATGGCGTCTTGCCTTACTCATGCATTGTCTCCAGTGACTCTTTCTATCCCTCTCTTGCGAAAAGTCGTTTATTGGCGGCAGGTCTCGATTGTTGTAAAAGCACTGATTCTCCTCTCTCCTGCATGGGGAGAATCGAAAACAATTGGGTGAAATCGGGGGGCGGGACGGATGGCGTCCCTGAGACCTGACTCCCTGGGTATTTGGTCCATCCAGGTGCTGAATGGTTTCAGGAGCAGGTTGCCCGCCTGATGAGGACTCCTTCCTGATTGCCAGGCTGACGACCCGCAACCTTGGCACATCAACCGAACCAGGGTGATACGCTTTAATCACCCTAGAACCAATAGAGAGCCATTGTCAAGGTGGAGCGACTTGGAGTTGACCGGGGTGCCCTGACATGGTGGAAGTGATGAGTAACCGCCGACTGTCGGAATCGAATTGTCCGTCATAAAAGGCAATGCGGTCTGCACTTGATGCAAAAAGAGGCGATGGAGTAAAATAATTTGATAATATGAGGAGATTCTATGGCGAACTTAGTGCTGTGGTTTAAGGAAACCAGACCTCAATTCCTTACTCTCTCCGTTGTTCTTGCCTTTCTTGGAACCGCGATTGCCTGGTACTATGGCTCATTTAATTTTGGGTACGCAGTGCTTGCCGGTTTTGGACTGGCGTTGACCCATGGCAGTGTTAATGCAATCAACGACTATT
>JAAYUJ010000568.1 GCA_012517775.1 Deltaproteobacteria bacterium | reverse complement strand
TGATCCAGAAGCTCGGTGAAGTCGGTGGAAAGCTGCACACTGCGAGGAGCAGAAACGATCAGGTCTGTCTCGACATGCGCCTTTATCTGCGCGATGTGCTGCATCGAACACGGGCGCTCGTACAGGGGGTCCAGAAGGCGCTGGTGGATGCGGCGGAAGACAACCTCGGTGTCATCATGCCGGGTTACACCCACTTGCAGCACGCTCAGCCCATTTTGCTTTCCCACCACCTGATGGCCTATTATGAGATGTTTCAAAGGGACGACGAGAGGCTCGAAAGCTGCCTCCGGCGCACCGAAGTGCTCCCTTTGGGAAGTGCGGCGCTTGCGGGTACAACGCTGCCCATCGATATGGAGTGGACGGCCAGGTATCTCGGATTTCCCAGGATAACCAGGAACAGTATCGACGCGGTGAGTGACCGGGACTACCTCATCGAATTCAATGCAGCTGCAGCCATTCTTATGATGCACGTCAGCCGGCTGGCGGAGGAGCTCATTATATGGTCCACAACGGAGTTTGCATTCATTGAGATCAGCGATGCATTCTGCACGGGGTCGAGCATCATGCCTCAAAAGAAGAATCCCGATGTGCCGGAGCTCATGCGAGGCAAAACGGCAAGAGTCTACGGGAACCTCATGAGTCTGCTTGCCTTGACCAAATCCCTGCCCCTTGCATACAACAGGGATCTCCAGGAGGATAAGGAGCCGGTTTTCGATACAGCGGACACTATTACAAGTACCTTGAGGCTTCTCTCCAGGCTGATTCCCCAAATCAGTTTCAGGAGGGAGCGCATGGAGCAGATGGCCGGTGAGGGCTTCACTCTTGCCACTGATCTCGCGGACTTCCTCGTTCGCAAAGGGGTACCGTTCCGCAAGGCGCACCGCGTAGTAGGTCAAATTATTCTTTATTGCATGCAGCAGAGCAAAGAGCTTCGGGACTGCGGAATCGATGAGTTGAGATCGTTCCACAAGGCCTTCGACCACGATGTTTTTCCTCTTCTGGAAATGAGCAGTGCGATCAATCAGAGAATTTCCCTGGGGGGCACGGCTACCGTCCGTGTAAGGGAAGCCATAAGGCAGGCCCAGCTGGATATGGAGTCACGAGCGACCCCAGGCAAATGATCATGGACTCTTAAGGTTGAAGCGTATGATACTGACAAACGGTTCGCTGATGAAGTTTCATGGTGAGAGGTGGTTTTCACTCATTCTTCTCCTTGCCTTGTTCATGCCCGGATGCGGAAGCAAGACTTTCCCTGCTGCATTGAAAGGCGCGCCGCCTCCACAGGTGAAAGACCTCGAGGCACGGGTCCGGGCAAATGCGGCTGAAATCAGCTGGTCTCTTCCGGAGCAACTCAAGACACAGGACAAGGGCAAGGAAGCAGGCTACCTCTTCGTTATCCTCAAAACGGAGCCAAGGTGGGAGAATCGCAACTGTCTCGACTGCCCGACGCCTTCGGAACAGGAGGTGCAGTTCATCAATCCGACGCTGCCGGAACCGGCAAGGGTTGAAGGAGATCAACTGGTTTGGACGGACAGGGCTGTGGAGCCCCAGCATGTATACCGTTACAGAATAGCCATCCAGGATGCCAAGAAACGAATCCTTTCGGTCTCAAAGCCTGCCATGGTCAAGGTGGTCCCCCCGCCGGGACCCCTGAGGAACTTCCTGGCATTTACACAGACGAGGGGGATTCTCCTTAAATGGAAGCCTCCCGCCAAGGACGCTCAGGGAAAGCCCTTCCAGGGGGACCTTTTCTTCCTCATTGAGAGGCAATCTCGGGACAAGCCATGGGAAAGGATCTCCAACGTCCACCTGAGAGGAGACAGTTTTATGGATTCCACGGTAGCGTCCAACCAGTCTTACAACTACCGTGTCACCCCTTACCTGATCTTCGAGGAGACGACAATCCTGGGGGAACCAGCCACTTTCCAGCAGGCAAAGGCTCCTCAGGCCCTTCCACCCCCACCGCCGAACAAGGTGTGGGTAATCCCCTCGAAAGGCACGTTGGAGGTTCACTGGATCGAAAGTGAAGGCCGGGCCGGCGGTTATCATGTCTACCGTAAGGAGGGCAAGGATATCATCCGCTTGACTGGCAGTCCCATACAGCGCCCCCCCTATGTGGATAAAGCCATCAGACGCGACGTCGTTTATCAATACGCCGTCTCGGCGGTGGATACCCAACCCGGTCAGCAGGAGGGGCTCCTCTCCAAATGGGCGGAAATCAGAAGCCTGATGATGGAATAGGATCTGAGAGAGAATCGGCCATGCACCATTTCCAGTACAAGAATAACGAGCTTTTCTGCGAAGACGTTCCTGTCAGGGAACTGGCTGAGCAGTTCGGCACTCCATGCTATGTCTACAGCCATGCAACCCTGTGTCATCATTTCATGGTGTTCGATCAGGCCTTTGCCGACGTTCCCCATCTCACGTGCTTCTCTGTGAAATCCAATTCCAACTTGGCCATTCTCAGTCTCTTCGCCTCTCTGGGAGGAGGAGTCGATATCGTATCGGGCGGAGAGCTATTCCGAGCAAGAAGGGCCGGGGTACCCCCGGAACGTATTGTTTACTCAGGGGTTGGGAAGACCAGGGAAGAAATCGATTATGCCCTCCGGGAAGGCATCCTGATGTTCAACATCGAATCGACTCAGGAACTGGAAACCATAAACACCCGTGCAGCCGAAATGGGTGTCAGTGCCAATATTGCCCTGCGGGTGAATCCCGACGTGGACCCCAAAACCCATCCCTATATTTCCACGGGGATGAAAAAGAACAAGTTTGGCATCGACATCGAAAGCGCCATTAAGGCCTATGAGCGGGCCAGAAGCCTCGACCACATCCAGATTCTCGGCCTGGATTGTCATATAGGAAGCCAGTTGACTGAAGTATCCCCTTTTGTGGACGCGCTGAGACGCTTACGCGTCCTCATTGAAAGACTGGCCGATATTGGAATCGGCATCCGATTCCTCGATTTGGGGGGAGGATTGGGAATTGTCTATGACCAGGAAACGCCTCCTCATCCTCACGAATACGCCTTGGCAATCAAGGAGGAGCTCACCGGAGTCCCGTGCACCCTCATTTTTGAACCGGGTCGGGTGATCGTTGGAAATGCGGGAATCCTGCTGGGAAAAGTACTCTACACCAAGAGAACACTGCACAAGAACTTTGTCATCCTTGATGCGGCCATGAATGACCTGGTCCGCCCAAGCCTCTACGGCTCATACCATCATATCCAGCCTGTCATAAGGCAGGAACGGGAAATGGAGGTCGTGGACATTGTTGGACCCATTTGTGAATCGGGGGATTTCCTGGCCAGAGACCGTGGTCTGCCAATGATGCGGCCAGGCGATTACTTGGCCGTTATGAGCGCGGGGGCGTATGGGTTCACCATGTCTTCCAACTACAATACGAGGCCGCGATGCCCTGAAATCCTGGTGAAGGGCAGTGAAGTTCACGTAGTCCGCCGACGGGAAACCTGGGAGGATTTGGTCTGCCTGGAATCCATCCCTGAGTTCCTGAGGACAGCTCCCGCCGCTGCGTCGGGTTCTTCTCTGTAATCCTGGAGCGTTATGCGGTTGAATGGTAACTTTTCAACAAGTCCGGGCATTAACAGCTTCGTGGGTCGGGTTTCCATACCCGACACCCTTGCGCAAAGGCTGTCGGGATTGGAACCCCGACCCACTTATCGAGAGAGTACCTTATTGAGATTATTCCTAGATTTGGGAGATTCCGGAGCACATGGAGATTCCGCATCGCATTCCTTTTATGAAGATGACCGGCAGCGGGAATGATTTCATTCTGGTGGATAACCGCAGAGGTCTTCTCGACGCTGACTCGAGCAGGCATATCGTTCGCATGGCCTGCCGCAGAAAGCTTTCAGTTGGAGCTGACGGCTTCATTCTCATAGAGGATGACCCCGAGGTGGACTTTCTGTGGCGATTTTTCAACGCCGATGGCAGTGAAGCGGAAATGTGCGGAAACGGATCGCGATGTGCGGCTCGGTTTGCTCATATGAAAGGGATAACCTCAGGCCCGAGCATGTCATTTCGCACGCTGGCCGGAATCATCCAGGCTGATGTGCGGGGCGAACGGGTGAAGGTGCGCATGACTTCTCCCCACAGTCTGGAGACTGATTTTTATCTGCAGATAGGTGATCGTCCATTCTGCCTGCACTTCATCAACACGGGAGTCCCCCACGTCGTCAACCTGGTAGAGGACGCTGATGCACTGGAGCAGGCAAACGTATTGGAATGGGGTCGAGCCCTCCGGTTTCACTCACGTTTTCAGCCGGAAGGCTCCAATGTCAATTTTGCTCTTGTGCGGGACTCTCATCATATGGTGATCCGCACTTACGAACGCGGCGTCGAGGACGAAACCCTTGCCTGTGGAACCGGATCAATTGCATCCGCCCTTGTTGCAGCTGCAAAACAGCTCGTCAGTGCTCCTGTGGAGGTACTGACACGGGGCGGAGAGACATTGACCATTCATTTCGACAATCCGCCTGTGGGGGGTAAGGCGCCGTTCAATACGGTTTTCCTGGAGGGAGACGCCAAGGTGGTTTACGAGGCGGAACTCTGGAGTGAAACATTAGAACAATAGGGAGAGAGCCATGTTTAGAGGCGCAATGGTGGCGATTGTCACCCCCTTCAAGAACGGTGGCCTGGACGAAAAGGCATTCCGGGACCTCATTGAATTTCAGATTACCAACGGGACTCATGCCATTGTCCCCTGCGGTACCACGGGAGAATCGGCAACACTGTCTTTTGAGGAGCACGAGCGGGTCGTGGAAATAGCTTTAGAGCAGGTGAACAGGCGTGTTCCGGTCATCGCCGGAACGGGCTCCAACAATACGAGTGAAGCAATCCGGCTAACCAGGCACGCCAAGAAGGCGGGAGCCGCCGCAGTCCTAATGATCAGCCCCTACTACAACAAGCCCACGCAGGAAGGTCTGTATCAGCATTTCAAGGCGGTTGCCGAGGCGGTGGATATTCCCATCGTTCTGTATAACATTCCCGGAAGAACTGCCGTCAACATGGAGCCGGATACTATAGCACGCCTCGCCAGGATTGATAACATCATCGGAATCAAGGAAGCCGCAGGAACCATGAAGCAGATCACCGACATCATCGCCCGATGCGATGATGATTTCATGGTTGTCTCCGGAGAGGACCACCTCACCTTTCCTCTTCTTTGCGTCGGGGGAAAGGGTGTCATCTCCGTTGTCTCCAATATCGCACCACGGGACATGGCAAACCTTTGCGACGTCTTTTTCGAGGGCAGATTCGAAGATGCCAGGAAGCTCTATTACCGCCTCCTTCCCCTCTGTCACGCCCTTTTCATTGAGACCAATCCGGCTCCCGTCAAAGCGGCCCTCGCGATGATGAAAAAGATTGAAAGCGATGAGGTGCGTCTCCCTCTGGCACCGATGGCCCCGGCCAACCGATTGCGCCTGAAGAGCGCACTGGAGGCATACGGGCTTTTGTAGGATTTTTTCATCAGGATGGAGGTCTCCATGCTTCGTGCGGCAGTGGCCGGAATTGCCGGCAGAATGGGCTCGCGTATTGCCCAGATCATCACCGAGACGGATGGAATCGAATTGGCCGGGGGATTCGAACGTTGCGATCACCCCGACATCGGCAGAGAGGTGGCAGAGCTGATCGGAGGCGCCCCAACGGGAATGCGGGTGGCCGGAAGCATCGGCGAGGTAATGGAGAATGCTGACGTTGTCATCGACTTCACAGCGGCGGCGGCGTCCCTGAACCATCTTCGCCAGGCAGCCGCCGGCAGGAAGCCCATGGTCATCGGATCCACCGGTTTCACGCCCGACCTTCTCTCCCAGGCCCGCCAACTGGTGACGGAGACCCCTTGTGTCCTCGCCCCCAATATGAGCATGGGGGTCAATGTGCTTTTCAAAGTGGTAGCCGATGTGGCCCGCATCCTGGGTGCGGAGTTTGACGTAGAGATCGTCGAGGCACACCACCGATATAAGAAGGACGCCCCGAGCGGCACTGCGGTGAAGCTGGCGGAGGTGGTTGCCGATGCTCTCGGCCGCAACCTGGAACATGTCGGCGTCTATGCGCGACACGGGATCATTGGAGAGCGGACCGCCCAGGAAATCGGAGTCCAGACTCTGAGGGGCGGAGACATCGTCGGGGATCACACGGTCCTTTTTGCCGGGTTGGGCGAGCGTATCGAGATCATTCACAGGGCACACAGTAGAGACAATTTCGCCCGCGGAGCTGTCCGGGCAGCCTGCTGGGTGGTTCAGCAAGCTCCCGGGCTTTACGACATGCAGCATGTCCTGGGAATCAAATGAACAAGGACTCAATGGCTTGGATTGTCCGGAGGGTTAAATGGCATTCGAGAGAGCGGAACGACTGAAACAGCTTCCCCCTTATCTCTTTCAGGAAATAGACCGTCTCAAAGCTGAACTGCTCGCCAGAGGGGTGGATGTAATCAATCTTGGCGTGGGTGACCCCGACCTTCCCACACCCAGGCATATTATCGAAAAGTTGAAGGAAGCCTCGGAAGACCCCTCCACCCACCAGTATCCCTCCTACTCAGGGATGAATGACTTCCGCGTGAGCGTTGCCGGTTGGTACAAGAGACGATTCGGGGTGGAGCTCGACCCCCTGAAGGAAGTCCTGACCCTCATCGGTTCCAAGGAAGGGATTGCTCATTTCCCTCTCGCTTACATCAATCCCGGGGATATCGCCCTGGTCCCTTCACCCGCTTACCCGGTTTACCACACGACGATCATGTTTGCGGGAGGGGAATCCCATTTCATGCCTCTCCTGCGTGAAAACCATTTTCTGCCGGACCTTTCGGCCATCCCTGAAAATGTGGCCCGGAAAGCCGTCTTCATGATCATCAACTACCCCAACAATCCTACAGGGGCCACGGCGGAACGCGATTTCTTTTTGAAAGTGCTGGATTATGCCAGAACATATCACATCATCGTCTGCCATGACGCCGCATACACGGAAATGGCCTTCGACGGGTACCGTCCCATGAGCTTTCTCGAGTTACCCGGGGCAAAGGACGTGGCAATTGAGTTTCATTCTCTTTCCAAGACATACAATATGACGGGGTGGCGACTGGGATTCGCCGTAGGAAACGCTGAGATCTTGGACGGTCTCGGGCAGATCAAGAGCAACATTGATTCCGGGGCGTTCAATGCAATCCAGATGGCCGGCATCGCTGCTCTCGAGAGCGATCAGGGTTGTGTCGCCGAAATGCAGGGTATTTATCAGCAACGAAGGGACATCCTCATCGACGGCCTTCGTAAGGCGGGGCTGGCGCCGGACCTTCCCAGGGCCACGTTCTATGTATGGTGCCCAACTCCGCCAGGATTTACGTCCACCGAATTCACATCCCTGCTCCTCCGGGAGGCGGGAATTGTCACAACACCCGGCAGCGGCTTCGGGCCCCCCGGCGAAGGGTATGTACGGATGGCCCTCACCGTCGGCAAGGAACGGATCGAAGAGGCGGTCGCCCGGATCAGAAAGCTTTCCTTCTGAAAGACGAACAGGAAGGCGCAGTATTATGACCTCTCAATAACTCCAGGTGCCGACAGCTTTGTTGGTCTGGTTTCCATACCCGACTTCTCTGCCGCAAAGGCTGTCGGGATTGGAATTCCGACCTGCTTGCTGAGTGGGTACACAGGGTTTTTTGCGAGCACCGGGTCATGGAGTCTTTTCTCATCGGCTTTGGAAGCAACCAGGGGGAGTCTTCAAAAAACTGCCTTCTAGCTGTTGAAAAACTGCGGGGTCGGTTCCCCCTGATCCGGATCATCCGCATCTCCTCCCTGTATCGGACCAAACCCGTTGGCCCCGTCGAGCAGGAATGGTTTGTCAACGGTGTGCTCCAGGGTGAGACTTCCCTCACTCCTCAGGGACTTTTCGCGGTGATCCAACAGATAGAAAAGGACCTCGGTCGGCTCCGCACTGTGCCTTGGGGACCGAGGACCATCGATCTGGATATCCTGGCATATGGAGAGCGAACGGTATGCCTGCCTCACCTCAGGATTCCTCATCCACAACTTCACAAGAGGCTGTTTGTCCTCGTTCCCCTGGCGGAAATCGCCCCATCGTGGGTCCATCCGGAGCTCGGAATCAGTGCCGGCGAAATGCTTGAAAGCCTTCTGGCACAAGAGCACGATGAGGAAGTCCAGCTTCTGGAAATGGAGACATCATGATCCGTTTGCTTTTCTATGCAGTCATTTTCTATATCTGCTATCGATTGATCAAGGGTCCTGTTGCATTCTTTCTGAAAGGAAGAATCAAGTCCGAGGACAGCGACGAATCCGGTCTTGCAGATGCGGAAATGATCAAGGATCCCCAATGCGGTGCATACTTCATGAAACAGAAGGGTGTGCAGGCGAGAATAGGGGGCAAGACCTTCTATTTCTGCAGTGAAAGCTGCCGCGACAAATTCCTCAAACGGTGACTTCTCAGCAAGTCCAGATAAAGATCGTTTTGCAGGTCGGGCTTCCATACCCGAGACCATAGCGCAAGGGTTGCCGGGATTGGAATCCCGGTCTGCTTATTGAGAAAGCACCTCAAACGCGGCTGGAGTGAGTATCTACAGAAAAGAGTGTCCCCGCTTCACATCATCAGACGGAGACATGATCGGGGAAGGTATATCAATCGTCCAGAGAATGGAATTCGAGACACATGTTGGAGGAAAAGGTGAAATTTTTCATTGATACGGCGAATCTGAATGAAATCAAGGAAGCAAACAGTCTGGGAATCCTGGACGGTGTGACCACAAATCCTTCTCTGGTTGCCAGGGAAGGTATCACCACTCGAGATGCATTCGAAAAGCATATCAAACAGATATGTGAAATTGTCCAGGCGCCCGTCAGTGCGGAGGTGGTGGGCACAACTGCGGAAGATATGGTTTCTGAAGCGAAATCTCTTGCAAACATAGACTCTTACGTGGTAGTGAAGATCCCGATGACAAAGGATGGTCTCAAGGCGGTGCGACAGCTGTCCGAGGAAGGGATCAAAACCAATGTCACTCTCGTCTTTTCAGCGTTGCAAGCTCTTATGGCGGCAAAAGCCGGCGCTGCCTATGTCAGCCCTTTCGTGGGCAGATTGGACGATATTTCCCACAATGGCATGGCATTGGCGGAAGAAATCATCGAGGTCTTTTCCAACTATCTGTTTGAAACGGAAATTATCGTGGCCAGTATTCGCAATCCGCTTCATGTTCTCACCGCGGCCAAACTTGGAGCTGATATCGCCACGATACCCTTTCATGTGATCGATCAACTGGCGAGGCATCCACTGACCGACATCGGCATCAAGAAGTTCTTGCAAGATTGGCAAAAAGTGGAAAAAATGTAGCGGCTCAGGAGTGTTCAGGTGCAAACCCCTTGGGAGGTTGTACTATGGGAGCTCTGGCAAGTTGGTCACGCGGGTTCTGCCGTAATGTTTGGTTTCTCACATGCATCATGATGATTCCGAACATCGGGTCGGCCGACATTTACAAATATGTCGACAAGGACGGGGTCGTTCACTTCACCAACGTACCTGCTCAGTCTCAATACAAGAAGATTGCCGCTCTTCCGGCAGTCACCATGACAACGCAACGGGCGGGGTATATCAGACTTGCAAATTCACGGACTTTTCTGCCGGTTCGCTCTTTCACTTCGGCATGCAATCTACTCAACCAGAACTTCTATGACCCGCACATCAGGCTGACATGCCTCCGTTACGGCCTCGACACGAACTTGGTCAAGGCCGTGATCCGCGCGGAATCCGCATTCGATCCGGAGGCTATTTCTCCCAAGGGAGCCATGGGACTCATGCAACTGATGCCTGAGACTTCCAAGGACCTCGGTGTCCTCAACCCCTTCGACCCCTTCCAGAATATTGACGGAGGAGTCCGCTATCTGAGGTCGCTTCTCAACCGGTTCAACAATGACATCATGCTTGCCCTCGCAGCCTATAATGCTGGCCCGGAAAGAGTCAGCAAGCATGGAGGGATTCCTCCAATCGATGAGACTCAGGTCTACGTGCAGAAAGTCCTGGACTACTACTGGCGCTATGCGCAATAGGGTCAGGGAAGGGCCGGAGAGATGGCAGAATTCCCGTCCCATTCAGAAGGTTCCACAATAATAATGACCCGAAGCGGCTTCACGCGACAGAATCTCATTAACCTTCCGAATATATTGACATACTTGCGGATGGCAACGATTCCGGTCATCGTCGTCCTGCTCATCCCGCCGGCATCCGGGGATTCCTTCAACGCCGCCTTCGGGCTTTTTGTATTTGCATCCATCACGGATTATCTCGACGGCATCCTTGCACGACGTCACAACCTGGTCACTTCCATTGGAAAGCTCCTTGACCCGCTTGCCGACAAGCTCCTCACTTCCGCCGTTCTGATCATGCTCATACCACTGGGAAAAGTGCAAGCATGGCTCGTCTTCCTCATCATCGGCCGTGAAATCACCATAACCGGTCTACGCTCCATTGCTGCAAGCCATGGACTCGTGCTGGATGCCAGCCGAATGGGAAAAAACAAGATGATTTCCCAGACGGTGGCGATCATCTTCCTCCTCCTCTTCATCCCAGACATGCAACGGACCCTGGACATTCTTGGTACTCTGTTTCTGTGGGTTTCCGTTGTTCTCGGATTCTGGTCCGCTCAGGACTATTTCGTCCACTTCATCCGCGAAGCCAAGCGGCAGGAACAGCACGGGGAAGCGCCCCCCTTGAAGCAAAACCTCCCCTTCTAGTTCCTGGGAGTTACCTCACAGAAGCCTGGTGATAGCTTCTCAATATATCCAGGTAACGACTACTCTGTAGGTCGGCCATACCCGACATCCTGGCGCAAAGCGTGTCGGGATGTGCATCCCGACCTAGTGCACCTGGAAGCAGGCGCGATCCGAGAGGTGGAAGTCCTTTGCCGGGAGATGTTCGCTCCCGGCAGCCGAAGGTAACTGAGTCGCCGCGAGGTGGGGTTGGGAGCAACCGGAGGCGAACATGCAGTCCGCAGGATGACGAACTCGATTGGGCCGGGGTTAGTGACGAGCTTCCTAGGTGAAGGCGAAGTCCACATCCGGAATCTGCTGGGGCAGAATCGGGAGAGACCATCACGCTGGGCGGGCAGCAAAAAGACGAATGATGCACGTCAGGTGGTCGGAGACGGAATGTGCGGAACGTCGTATCGTGTGAACCAGGGAAGACCTGTCCGGTAAAAGGTTGGTTTTCATCGCCCCTGGCGTGGGTATAAAGAGCCAGCCGGGCAGGAGTCAGGGCACCCGTAGTAGCTAGGAAGCGGGGTAACGCCCGTGGAGCGAATGGGTGTAGGAAGGTGGATGCCGGGACACTGTGCATGAGTGGCTTCCAACCACGCGAGTGCCTCAAAGGGCTAAGCCGGTGGGAATCCTGATTCGGTGCCGCACTGCCTTCAGTCCTTGCATGCTGGAAGCTCTCCGATGGTAGAGTGGGGGAAGCCATGGGATCGACTGGCCGAGGACTTCAGTACTCCGGGGACTATTCCCGTCAGGCAGACACGTGGACGCGCCTTTCGTCTATCTGTCATACTTATTTCAGTCGTCATGAGGTAAAACCGCCGAAAGGAGAACTGCATGCGGGAGATCCGCACGTCCGGTTCGGAAGTAAGGCGGCGTAAGCGGTCCCTGCCTCTATCTTATTGAGAGACTACGCAGCCGCCCCTTCTGATTGCCGCCGCGA
>JAAYUJ010000567.1 GCA_012517775.1 Deltaproteobacteria bacterium | reverse complement strand
ATCTGATTCACGGGGATGCTTTCCATACTGCACTGCCCGTCTGGAGAACAGAAATAGACGAGCTGCGTCAGCTCATCCGATGAGTGCCGCGAGATCTTGTACTGAAAATGTTTCATCTATCTACCCCCACATGAAAGACACTTTGCTGAATGAATCCCAAATGGAGCGAGTCTCTGACCGATTGGGTGAAAAAGGTGCTGTCCAGTCAATGGACTCAAGCTCACCCACCATCACCTGTCAAGGGAGAGGTGCACCTCGGCAATTCCCCTCCACTGGCGGAAAGGTCGAGGCTAACAGGAAAAAACCGTTCACCCCGGAGAAATGAACCAGCCGTAATTCCCTGCTTGCATTGTGCTAGAATATGATGCTCCCCGTCATTTTCAATAAAATAAACACGATTAGCGGGAACTCCAACGCCTATTGGAGAGGAAATCACATGCAGGAGCACAGGTGTTTCCAGACTTTCACCCTTCCTTTCAATGGGGAAAATGCTCCCGATAGAGAGTTCAGCACTGCTGAATGAGGCGACCACTATCCGGGGACATCTTTCCCGCATGTTCTTGGCGGGAATCCCGAACGCAGGTCTGGATGCAGATCCCTCAACAAAGCCCGTAGTGACAAGCCTCGCGTGCATGACAGGTGCAGACTGAACGTTCATCATGTGAAAGAAATCTGCGGAATCCTGGATGCCGTTTTCAATGACCATCCACCGGGCATAGCGGCCAACGAGCTTGAATGGCGTGGCTTTGAGCTGATTTATGAGAGCACTGCATATTCAAATGGTTGCTCAAGAAGAGATACCTCCCTTTTCCTGTCTCAGAGGAATATTCTTGTCATACAGGAATGCTGACTTGGATGGCCACACGGAGTGCCCGGTTTGTCGTCTCACACCATCATCGTAAAGACTCCTTTAAGCCTATCGTTGCGCAAGACACTCACTTTGGGCTGCAAGGGTCGCATGTTTGAATAAAACCACCGCATCTCCGCATCTCCTCTTACATCTCCATGACTCCCTTCTCATCCTTGCCCTAAATGACAACGCACCAGTATTCCTTTGAGTCTGTTGAAAGAGACGTGAACCGACCACATTGTGGCATACCCTTGCAGGAGCGCCTCACTCGATCCACTTTGGCCCGGCATGTGCTAAGTTGAGGACTTCGGTATGCCACGCGGACATGAACCCATTCGATCCATTCTGCACTGGGAGGCGACTTGCTTTGTGCACTCGAGTCAAGATTCCAGTTACACTGCCGGTTTATTATTGTGAGGTTTATAGGGAATCCTGATCGAAGGAGTCTCCCAATAGATCTTTCCGTTCGCTCCACAAGACGTCGTATTCGGGGTCATGGGTATCCAGAATCAAGGACGAGCGTATCAGGCAATCAGTTTCAGTGGGTCACGGGATACGGATCTATCATGAAAAAAGCTGGGTCTGCCACTTCGAAGTTGTTGGATCTTCTCGTAAGAATTATCGGGACGCTGAGCGTAGTCACCGTCTGTCATGTAATGCTCTCAGCCGTTGCATTCTGCGTCCCTGACGTTGGGAATGGCTCATTTACCGAAGCCGACTCTGTCAGAATGCCGTGCATTAAGAGTCTCCATGCGCTGGAAAGGGCGATCCTGATTATTGATGGTGCCGAGAACGCGCTGCTGGCTGCTGATCTGGAGGACAAGAAACGCCAGAGCATTTACTCGCGGTTTGATGAGGCCGGAAGAATCCTGGCTCAATCACTTGAAGCATGTAAGAGCCTGTCGTGGTCTCCAGAGAAAGCTTGCATATGGAATGACTTCATTCGCGCCCTGGAAAGGTGGAACAACGACCATGAGCGATTCGTAGAACTGGCCAGAGAGCATGAAGAGAAAAGAACGGCAGAAACTTACAAGAGGATGTCGGCACAGGCACTTGAGGTGAACCTGTTAAGCCTCTCGGGTGCTGTGACTCTGCTCGATGCAATCATTGAGGCAAGTTTTGAGCCGCAGGGGGATAGGAATGATACGAATGAGGTGGCTACTTCCCCATACCAGGGCTCCTTCCTTCCTCTCCCGCCTCTGAGGGTCACTACATCGGGTATCTTCTCGCGCAATCGTTCAGCAAGTAATTCCACATGGGCGGTTCTCTCGGTAAGTATCAATGCGTTTCTGCCGCTTGAATGCGCTCTGATCACATCATCGGTAATCTGCCAGTTGCGCAACTCATCCGTGGCGATCCCGGCATAGAGCTCCTGGATTGACATCTCATGCTCTTGCCTGTCAGATGGCGCCTAGAAGCCGGTAAATCGGGGAATGACGAAGTGATCGAAGGGCCTTTTCTCTGCTTCCTTCCTGTTGTCCACTCGGTACCTGATGGGGCCGCAGTGCATGAAGATGATCGGATGATGCCCGTCACGCCGAGCCGGGGTGGCAGTCAACCCATAGACTTATTTGGCGTGGACCCGCTTGAGGATTTGCTCAAAGCTGGGAGCCGAGACATGGTGACACTCATCGACGATCACCATGCCGTAATCCTCGACGCTCTCCCTCACCTCCCACTCACTCGTCAGGGATTGCATGATGGCCACATCGATAATGCCCCCCCGGTTCTCTTTTCACGCTCCGATCTGCCCGATGAGGCTCTGAATGGGTTTTCGCCCCCGCTCTTTCGGGAATTTCGGAGGTTCTTCATCGAGTTTCAAAAACTCGGTCAGCTTGGCTCTCCACTGGGATAGGAGTTGCTGCCTGTGCGTCAAGATAAGGGTGCTGGTCTTTCGCTCGGCAATCAACTTGGCGGCGATCACCGTTTTTCCGAAGGCCGTTGCCGCCGAAAGCACGCCGCAATCATGCTTGAGCATTGCTTCCGCGGCGAGTTCTTGATCCTTCCTCAATCTCCCGGTGAAGACGACCTCGATGCGGCTTCCCGCACGAGTCTGGTCGGACCATGCCACCTCGACTCCGGTTTCTTCGAGGAGGGCCGAAAGGTCCGCTTCGCATCCCCTGGGCAGGCAGAGATACTCCGGTGTTTCGTCCGCTCAGCAGATGATCAGGATCTTCGACGTCTTTATTTCTGTCATAGGACCTGGGGTGACGGGCAATGAGCCTGTCCCCGTGGTAGAGGCAGATCCTGTCCGGATAGGTTTTGAGCGTGAGGAGTGATCCGGCATATTCGGCGGGAACGGAATAATGGTTTGAGTCGAGGCTGACCCGGAACCGAGAAGAGGCGCGCACCTGGGATATGGCGCCGATGTCATAGGGATGGGGAGGAAGCGGCAGAAGAGAGGCTCTTTCTTCTTGAAACATCTCGATGGGCTTTTTTCTGGTTTCCCCATGGACACGGACATTGGCAACCGTAT
>JAAYUJ010000566.1 GCA_012517775.1 Deltaproteobacteria bacterium | reverse complement strand
ATGATCAAGATGAGGAAGTAAGAAAAATGAAGGTGAAGAAGATCTTGTGCGGATGTCTTGGGAAGAAAACACAGGGGATGAGGGAACAAAATCAAACCGTCCGCTTCCCTACATTTTCAGATCGGCGGTGACAATCTGTCCAACGGTTATTCCCTTGTGGTCAAGCCCTTCCTGGATGACCGGCACCGTGGGGTGTTCTCAACGAGAGCCCCCAAGCGTCCCAATTCCATCGGGATCTCCATCGTGAAACTAGTGGGGATCAGCGGGAACATTCTCCACATTGAGGATGTGGACATAGTTGATGGGACCCCGCTTCTGGATATCAAACCCTTTGTTCCTGAGTTTGATATGAGGCGTGCAGATAAGATAGGGTGGTTTGCCGATAAATCCCGGGATGTGAAAGATACGCGCGCGGACGAAAGGTTCAAATGAGGGTTCTGAACGGCGGAGAACTGGAGACGATCCCTAATCTCTCTCCCAGGGGACCCACACTCTTCTGTCCAGTATTTCATCCCCAAAGACTTCCCTTATGGACCCGTACTTGATGATCCTTCCTTCGAAGAGTACAGCCACCTGTCGCGCCAGGTAAGGAATTTCCGTGTAATCGTGTGTGACGAAGAGAGTGGTCATGTTCATCTCCTGGAGGATGGAACCCAGTTCACCCAGCAGCAGTTTGCGGGTAGGATAATCCAGGGCGGCAAAAGGCTCGTCCAGAAAGAGCAGTTCCGGCTCCATTGCAAACGCGCGGGCAAGGCTGGTTCTCTGGGCTTCACCCCCGGACAGGATCCTGGCCGGCCGTTTCGCCAAGTGCGCTACACCAAACCGATCCAGCCACCTCTCGCACCTATGGATGGCTTCCTTTCGTGACAACCCCCTGATGCGCAAGGGAATGGTGATGTTTCGCGTCACCGTGGTGTCCAGAAGAAGGGCGTCCTGGAAGACAAGGGCCATGCGGCGCCGCATTGCCAGGAGATTGCCGTTGCCGGCATGGACTCCATCGATGCGAATGGTTCCTGCCGTGGGCCGTTGGAGAAGGGCCAGAGTGAGGAGAAGACTGGACTTGCCTGCTCCATTGGGACCGACGAGAGCCAGAACCTCCCCTTTGCGGAGCACGAGATGCTCGAGCTTGAAGATTTCCTTATCCGACAGGATCAGCTGAAGATTATGTGCCTCAAGCATGGGAGTCACGGCCGCTTTCCTCTCTGTTGCAGATAGCTCAAAGAGGCCATAATGGAGAAGCTAAGGAGCAGGAGAAGAATACTAAGGGCCGTTGCAAGCTCAAAGCTCCCCTTGGAGAGCTCCAGAACGGTGGCCGTGGTGAGGACACGGGTGTAACCGCGCACATTTCCCCCCACCATCATGGAAGCCCCAACTTCACTGATCACCCCTCCGAAACCGGCGATAATGGCTGCCACGATTCCGAGCCGCGCCTCCCAGATGAGCAGCAGGAGAAATTGAAATCGGGTGGCTCCCATTGCCACTATCTGCAATCGCAGCTTGGGATTGACGGACTGGATTGCGGCCATGCTGAAACCGGCCACAATGGGGGAAGCGATGACGGCCTGGGCGATGATCATGGCGGTGGGAGAATAGAGAAGTCCCAAGATCCCGAGAGGGCCATAGCGGGTCAGGCAGAGCCAGGTGGCCAGGCCCACCACCACAGGAGGCAGGCCCATGCCGAAGTTCACGAGGCTTACGAAAAGACCGCGTCCGAAGAAACCGGTCAGCGCCAGCACGGTACCGACTGGAATGCCGATGCACACGCTGATGAGAGTGGCGATCCCAGAAACCTGAAGGGTCAGGAGCGTGATGCTCATCACCTCCGGGTCCAATGAAAACAACAGTCGAACAGCCTCGACGATCCCGTCAAAAATGACACCCACGCTCCACCTTCATACTTCCTTACATAATCGCCCTACTCCTTGCCCGCATCTGGGAAAAAGAGGGGCTGACCGAATTTCTGCTTTCCGAATTCCCCTATCATTTTCTGGGTTTCCGGGGCAATCATGAATTCTACATACGCCTTGGCCCCAGCTGCGTTCACCTTGCTGAACTTCTCCTGATTCACCTGCATTACATGGTAAATATTGAGGAGGTCTTTATCACCCTCGGACAGGATATTCAGTTTGAGACTCATCTTTTGAGCCAGATACGTGCCACGGTCGGTGATGGTATAGCCTTCCTTTTCAGAGGCCATCCGCAGGGTGGCACCCATTCCCTGGCCCGACTCCAGGTACCACTTGTTCCCTGCAGGAGTCACTTCCGCCTTCTTCCACACGGAGAGCTCCTTTTTGTGGGTCCCTGAATCATCCCCCCGGGAGATAAAAACTGCTCCCTTGGCCGCGATGGCCTTCAGGGCTTCCGGGCTGGGCTTTCCCCCGATCCCTGCAGGGTCGTTGGCCGGACCGACGATGACGAAGTCATTGTACATCACGCGCTTGTAATTGATAACCGACCCCGAATCCACCAGTTTCTTCTCCGATGCCGGTGCGTGAGTCAGAAGCACATCCGCCTCTCCCTTTTCCCCCATTGCCAGGGCCTGGCCCGTGCCTACCGAAATGGTCTTTACACGGTATCCGGTTTTCTTCTCAAACACGGGATTGAGCACGTCCAGTAGTCCCGAATCCACAGTGGAGGTCGTGGTCGCGAGGATAAGATCCTTGACCTTGGGCTCGGGGGCACTCTTCTGTGCATACAGGGACGTGGCGACCAGGCAGAACGCCGCCGCAAGAACAATTGAAAACACCTTCTTTGTCAT
>JAAYUJ010000009.1 GCA_012517775.1 Deltaproteobacteria bacterium | reverse complement strand
GGGCTGGTTCTCATAACAGGGTGTGCCCACCCGGGCATCGCTCAAATGGCTGCGAAGCTCAAGGGCTTCAAGAGCCCCATTCGTCTCATAGTGGGGGGATTCCATCTGCAGGGTGCCTCCGAGACAAGGATCACCCAAGCGGCCCATCGCCTGAAAGAGCTGGGAGTCATTGGGGTTGCTCCCAGCCACTGCACGGGCGAAGCGGCCAGGAGCATTTTTCAGCAACTTTGGAAAGAGAGATTTACAGAGAGCGGAGTCGGCGCCACCATCCTGCTCCGCTGAGACCTCCATCGACTGTGGCAAGAAGCAATATGGAGAACTGCCCTGCATACTTTGTTCCGCGTCGTGTATTTTCTTCCTCCCTCCTGCCGCCCCCTTGCAACTTCTCGACAGGTCCGGGTCAATGCCTCGTAGGTCGGGTTTCCATACCCGACATCCGGGTGCAAACGCTGTCGGGATTGGAATCCCAACCTACTTATTGAGGAAATGCAGATCGTCCGTTTTCCAGCACCGGCGGTTTTCCCAAGGGGAGCTGCTTGAACCTTCCTCCCACGACAATGGGATCACCCTTGTATCCGAGCTTCTCGAAACTGATATAGTTGGTGGTGTCTGCGAGGTCGAGAGTGTCGCGTCCCCTGGAGTGGAGCTTCTTGAAATCGATCCCCCGATGCGCCAGCCCTTTGAAATCCACATTTCCTTTTTTCTGATGACAGCGTCCGCAGGAGGGCTCATCCTTCAGGCTGGAGTGGCACTGCACGCATGAGAGGGCCCGGTCCTTGGGGGTGACCTCATGGCTGAGCCCCCAGTACATGAGGGTTGGTACCCACTTGTACTCACCGCTGTAAGAGAGGCCGGCAGCTTTCATTCCATTGTGGAAGGAGCTTTGCCAGTCCAGTTTGTCCCAGTAACCTCCCGGGCCGAATAGATGCGGGACGAGGAGCATGTTCTGCTTCGCGTCGGCCATCTGAATGCCTTCCATGAGCTTGAAGGGATAGATCTTGGAGGTGGGATCGTGCAGTTCTCCCACGGGCTCCGTCAGCTTAAGGACTCCTTCCGCTTCGATGCGGTCACCGAGGACATAACGCCTCACTTTCCCATTATACCATTGATAATCGGGTTTTGCGCTCTCCTTCCATTTGAATTCACCCTTCATCCAATTGTAATCGGGCATGCCATACTTGTCTTTTGCGGGCTTGCGGGACTTGTCCCCGGCCTTGGACCAGTCCCACCAGGTTTTCGTCGCCTTGCACTTGGCATAAATGGGGCTGTGACACGTGTTACAGGCCACGTGTGCCGTGTGGCGGTTCAGGTGGTGGGCCAGCATGTTTCCCGGAGACTCGGGATGCGGTGCGGCGGTGTGACAGCTTTCGCACGTGCGACTCCCCTCCGCGACGGGCACTGAAAGGCTCCTCCCCATAATCTGGTGATTGCGGGTCTTGTGACATTCATGGCACTGAAAATTCATGCCGCCCATGTGGATGTCGCATTCCTTGGTAGGGTAGTAGAGGATGGCGTTCATGTCACCGTGCTTCACGGCATCGCCCCCTCCTCCTGAAAAGTGGCAGTCTCCGCAGGTCTTGCGGCTCGGCTTCCCGACATTCTGGGCCACCTTGAGGAGGTCCACCTCCGGGTAGGGCATCCCTGCCGCAGGTGGGGCCTTGGCGTAGGTCTCGGTCATGTCGTGGCAGACGAGGCAATCGATGCGGCTCTTATCCGTGAAATCGAAACTGCCGTCTTTCCAGCCGTAGCCCGCGTGGCAACTGGTGCACCGGGGCCAGTTGCTTGGCAGGGCGATGCAGAAATTATTGACGGTATTGGTGGCCTTCCCGAGATGGATGTCTTTCTCGTGTCCTTCCGTGAAGGGAGAGGGACCACGCCAAAGCCAGTGAGCGCTTTGCAGCATCTCCTCGCCCTGCTTGTCGTGACAACGCAGGCATTCCCTGGTCACATCCATGGGGCTCGGGTTTTCCGGCAGCTTCACCAGCTTGCTATGGTCGGGTACCTTCTTGGCGTGGCATTCGGTGCAGCCAACCGGTCCCTGATTTCTTTCCTTGTGGCAGTCCATGCACTGGCGGTGGTAGGCCGCCTTGAGACCGATTCGTTCGAGCATCTCGGGTTCAAATGATTTTCGATGGCATGCGGAGCAGCGGGCGATTTCCTGCGCGGTGGGGTCGGCCGGCCGATAGTGATGGCAGCCGGTGCAGTCCCCGAGAATGGCAGCGTGCTTCTTGGGCATGAACCGGACAGGTCCGAACAAGTCTTCTTCCTCGCTGATGAGGGGACTCTCCAGAACAAGATAGCTGAACTTCTGGTCGTTCAGGTTGACCGGTTTCGCCTTCAGCCGGATTTTGCGTTGAACAGGGGTTTCCTTGAGGACTTCCTTGACGGGAGGCGGCACCTGATGTGCCCTTTGGATGGCTTCTTCCTGGAGGATAGCCTTCCAGGGATTCCCCTCTTCATCCACGGCGGCGGGCGGCGGTGG
>JAAYUJ010000565.1 GCA_012517775.1 Deltaproteobacteria bacterium | reverse complement strand
GCTACTGTCACAGATGCGCGGTTTATTTGAAATTGCTTCTGGGAAAGAGGAGAGCATGCCGAAGACAGTCGTTCTCATTGTAGAGGATGATACGGACATCCTTCAGCTCCTGGAATACAACATCCAGGAGGCGGGTTTCGAGGTGGTCACCGCCATGGATGGTTATGCGGCGTTGCAGCAGGTGCGCAAGCGGGTGCCGCAGCTGATCGTTCTTGACCTGATGATCCCCGGGATGGACGGGTTTGAAGTGTGCAGGGAATTGAGGCAGCGCCCTGAAACCAGGCAGATTCCCATTATCATCTTGACGGCCAAAGGTGAGGAAATTGACCGCATCGTGGGGCTGGAGCTGGGAGCCGATGACTACGTGGTGAAGCCCTTCAGCCCCAGGGAGTTGATTCTGAGGATTCGAGCGGTCTTACGGAGATCAAAACCCGCCCCCCTTGCAGAGAAAGTCTGGCGGAAAGAGGGACTGCAGGTGGACTTCGAAGCCCACAGGGTCTTCGTGGATGACCGGGAAGTACTGCTTACCGCCACGGAATTCAGACTATTGGCCGAGTTGATCCATCACCCCGGGAAGGTCCAGACGCGAGATCAGCTCCTGGAAAAGGTCTGGGCATATCAATACGACGGGTACGCCCGAACCGTGGACACGCATGTACGGCGGCTTCGCCAGAAACTGGGATCCTGCTCCGACTGGATTGAGACCGTGCGGGGAGTAGGCTACCGTTTTAGGGGTTGAACCATGCAGCACAACTATTCCTTTAGAACTCGGCTCCTGGTGTCCTTCTGGATCATCCTCAGCCTGACGCTCCTTCTTCCTTCCTGGTACTATTACCACATCGTTCACCGGGATGCCCTGGAGGAGTCGCGGGAGGATGCCGTCCGGCAGCTGAAACTCGCCGGCTGGATGCTCGATTTCCATCACCATGTGGAAGACGTGGAGGATCTGCAGTCCCTCCTCGTGGCACTCGGCAAGCAGATGCAGGTTCGCCTCACTTATGTGGCTGAAGGTGGGAAAGTCATTGGCGATTCCCAGGTGCCTCCGTCCGAGATTCCCAACCTCGACAACCATGCGGACCGTCCGGAAATCATCCAAAGCATGAGCCAGGAAATGGCTGTTGTCGTTCGTTTCAGTCGCACTGTCCAAAAAGAGCTCATTTACGCAGCCATGAGGGTACCCGGGAAGCAATCGGTCCCACCGGGGGTTTTGCGTCTCGCAGCACCACTCTCCAAGGTGAAGGAGCCGCTGGAGAGGCTCAAGCAAAGCTTCATCCTCTTTCTGATCTTGGTCCTCTCGGCGGGCGCCCTTCTCACCTACGTCATCGTCCGCCGGCTGAACAGACCCGTTCGGGCCATGATCGAAGCAGCCGAAGCCATCAGCGAGAGAGATTACACCCGGCGCATCCATTCCGCCCCCGGCCAGGAGTTCTACCCCCTCACTCAATCCATCAACAAGATGGCCAGGAGCATCGATGACCATGTGCGAACCATCACAGAGCAGAAACAGCAACTGGAAGCAATCTTCGATGCCATGCAAGAGGGAGTGATGGTGCTGGATTCCAGAGGAAGAATACGGAACATTAACCGCTCCCTGGCGGAGCTCACCTCCGGCATCCCTCAGGTCATGGGTCGTCGTCCCCTCGAGGTACTCGTCAATCTGGAATTGCAGGAGCTGTGTGATGAGGTGGTGGCTATCGATGAAAAAGGAATCGAGAATCGACTCCTCCGGTCCCAGATTGTTTTGGATGGAGACCGCACCTACGATGTCAATGCCGTGAGGCTCCCGCACTCAGAAGGGGGAACGGGAGCCGTGGTTGTCTTGCATGACATCACTGAACTCAAACGTCTCGAGAGGGTTCGCCGGGATTTTGTCGCCAATGTCTCCCATGAACTGCGGACCCCTCTGACCTCCATCAAGGGCTATACAGAAACCCTCCTCTCTGGTGTGGAACCTGGTTCTGAGACCATGTCCTCCTTTCTGCAGGTGATCCTGAAAAATACGAACCACATGGTCAAAATGGTGGAAGACCTCCTGCAGCTGGCAAGACTTGAGAGGAATAGTCCGTCTTTCACACCGGTTCCCATCGATGCCGGAAATGCGCTCCTGGCCGCGTGGAAAGCATGCGGTCATCTGGCCGAGGCAAAAGGTCTTCGCTTTGAAAACGATCTTCCCGAGGAAGGCATCCGAGTGTCCGCCGATTCAGACCAGTTGGTCCAGGTGTTCCGAAACCTTCTCGAGAATGCCATCAGG
>JAAYUJ010000564.1 GCA_012517775.1 Deltaproteobacteria bacterium | reverse complement strand
GACGGCTGGGGAGTGGGGGTGAGCTTCGACCAGCAGGTGACCCAATGCCTTGGCCTTTTCGCAAGGCTGGCCTACAGCGACAGGGATGCATACGACGTGGACTGGTTCTGGTCTGCTGGAGCCAATCTCAAGGGTCTCATCCCCTCCAGGCCCGATGACGAACTGGGAATCGGGATCGCCGGAGTGAAGGGACACATCGAGCCCGACAATGACGGGACGGAATTCCATGCGGAAGTTTACTACCGGATCGCCCTGAATGAGCATGTGGCGCTCACGCCTGATCTTCAATGGGTGGTCAATCCTCTGGGAAACGGAGACAATGACGCCGTTTTTGCAGGGATGATCCGAGTGGAGCTGAGCTTTTAGACGAGTGCCCTGGAACAGGGGCGCATCTATGGTCGGCCTGGGCTCTTTTCTTCCTCATATCTTCTGAGCTTGAGCTTGAGGGTGCGCCGTGTAATCCCGAGGCGACGCGCCGCCTCGCTCTTGTTCCATCCTGTCTCCTCCAGGGACTTGAGGATGAGGCGCTTTTCCATCTCAGCCAGGGTGCCCCTTCCACTGGCAAGCACATCCGGCGAAAATTCCGCGGGCTCTGCCTCGATTTCCGGGGCCAGACTCTGCAAGGGGAGTGGCAGTTCCCTCGGGGAGATGTAATCCCCCTGGAGGAGAATCACGGACCGTTCCACAACATTTTCCAGTTCCCTGATGTTTCCGGGCCAATGGTAGCGGAGCAGGAGATCCATGGCCTGGGGAGTCATTCCTTTTACAGCCTTGTGGTAGCGCTTGGAAAAGTGACTGCAGAAGTGCTGCACCAAAATCGGGATGTCTTCAGTCCTTTCTCTCAAAGGAGGCACTTCCAGGGCCACCACGTTCAGCCGATAGTACAGGTCTTCCCGGAAAGAACCGCCGGCTAACATCTGCTGTATGTTTCTGTTGGTTGCGGCGATGATCCGAACGTTTACAGGAAGAGAAATATCACTCCCAACCCGCTGGATTTCTCCTTCCTGAAGGGCGCGCAGGAGCTTCGCCTGCATGGGTAGGGGAAGCTCACCGATCTCATCCAGAAGGAGAGTCCCTCCATCCGCCATGGAAAACCTTCCGCGCCTCATCCGGTCTGCCCCGGTGAAGGCCCCCTTTTCATGGCCGAACAGTTCAGACTCGATGAGGGTTTCGGGAATAGCGGCGCAGTTGACTTCAACGAGAGGCTTCTCCCGTCGGCTGCTGCCGGCATGGATTGCCCTGGCGATCATCCCTTTGCCTGTGCCGCTCTCGCCGGTAAGGAGCACGGTGGCTTCCGTGGGGGCGACAAGGGCCACCATTTCCATGAGCCTCTCCATAGCCGGTGAGCTTCCTACCATTTCATGGGTCTGAAAACGGGCCAACTGTCGCTTAAGCCCTTCGTTTTCCTCTTTGAGGCTCGTATGCTCGAGAGCGCGCTCCATGACCAGTCGGAGCGCTTCAAAATCGAGAGGTTTCGTGAGATAGTCGAATGCGCCCGATTTGAGTGCTTCCACCGCCGAGGGAATGGAGGAGTAGGCAGTCATGATGACAATGGGAACGGCGGGGTTGTAACGGTGAATTTCCCGGGTAGCATCGATTCCATCCATCCTGGGCATGCGCATGTCCATGACAACGAGATCGACGGGGGAGTGTCGGATGAATTCCAGGGCTTCCAAGCCGTCCAATGCTTCATGAATGCGATATCCCCACTCCTCCAGAAGGGTGGCGAGCATGAGCCTGTGTGCCTGGTCGTCATCGACCACCAGAATCTGGGACTTGCGCGGAACTGCCATGCCGACTCCTTTTCGTATCCGCTTCAAAGAGGACTTCCGTCGTTATGGGGTAGTGTTTCAGGGGATGGGAGCCGTATGACGAAGGTCGTTCCGTTGCCCGGAGTGCTCTCCACGTGAATGTCACCGCCATGGGCCTCCACCAGCTTGTGAACATTTGCCAGGCCAAGCCCGACACCCCCCGGTTTGGTGGTGAAGTAAGGATCGAAGATATGGGGAATGGAGTCGGCCTGAATTCCCGTTCCTGTGTCCGAAACCCGCACAACCACTTCGCCCTCGCCTTTAAAGGCCGCCACTCCGAGTACCCCCCCCGCCTCCATCGCCTGCAGCGCATTCAGGAAGAGATTGAGGAGGACTTGAGCGAAGCGGTCGGCATCCACGTTGACCTGGAGGTCTTCCGGGTCCACGGAGGACTGAACGGAGACGTTTCTTTGCCTGGCATCGCTTTCGATGAGCTCAACCGACCGGCGCAGAATCACTATTAGGGGTTGAATACTCCTGTCCAGTTCCGTGGGCCGGGCGAAATCCAGCAGTTCGGAGACGACCCGGTTGAGCCGTTCCACTTCTTGAACCATGACCTGAGAGATTTGTGCCTTGCTGGGGTCATCCCCCGAACGACCGGCAAGTATGGTGGCAAATCCCTTGATGGAGCTCAAGGGGTTTCGGATCTCGTGAGCGATCCCTGCTGCGAGTCGCCCGAGGGAAGCCAGTCGCTCGTTTCGTCGGATCTGCTCTTCCAGTTGCTTCATGTCCGTGAGGTCCGAGAACAGAATGGCGTAACCTGCGGGTTTCCTGTCACTGTCCCGGATGATGGTTGCATTGACCAGAAGGGGAATTGCAGGGGCCTCTTTCGGATGACAGAGCAGCTCTTCTTCCACGATGGTCTCTTCCTTCCCGAGGCGGTGCAGGATGGATGCAAGGAACGGAATCTCCTCAATTCTGGAAACAGATTGCCATGAGGACCCGAAAATCGCTCCCGCGGCGGGGTTGAGCTTCTGAACGCGCCCCTGGGGGTCCGTCACGATAAGTCCCACCGGCATCTCATTGAGGATCGTTGATGTAAGGATCTCGATATCCATTAGGGAACGGCGGGCGGTGCGATAATGCTGCGCCCACACGAGGGAGACAAATCCCGCGGCACCCACCAGAAACATCACGCCGAAAAGAAAGACTGTCTGGTGCAGATCCTGTCGCATGGCTTCCTCCAACGGCAAAGGGTCGAGACCGACCATAATGTAAAAAGGAGTCGATCCTCCATCAGACGAGAGGAACGCACAGTCATCGGACCTTTCCCGGGCGTGTCGCCCGCCCCTCCTGTGGCGGGTCCAGGGCTCGAAAAGTCGAATCACGTCATACGATCTGTCTGTTCCTTCATGAAAGCCGTGGGTGGTTGCAGTGGGAAGGGGAAGATCCACGGATACCTTTTTCCCGATTTGATCGGGTTCACTGTGGGCGACAACCTCTCCTTTGGCGTTGAGGATGGCAACATAGAGAACGTCAGGTTGCTGTGCCGTCTCCACCATGAGCACCTGGATCTGCCGCTTTCCCCAGCCCATGCCCGCCATCCCCGTGCGACTGCCCGCCTCAAGAGACCGCATGAGCACATTGGCCTGGGAAAGAAGTGATTTCTCCATGAAATCCTTTTCCCGGTGTATGTTCTTCCAGGCTAGAAACCCAAGGATGCCCGCGAGGATACAAACGGATCCAATGATCATCCAGGGAGAGAACCAGGTCAGCCGTGTCGGCTGATGTTTCTGTGTTGCCATCTTATCTTGCTCCTCGCCGATTCGATTTTCCGTGAAGGGAAGGCGGAATATTATTATGAAATAGATTCCATGCCTGGGCCAGGGTTTATGCAATCATCCGGTGCCTTCTCAATAAGCAGATCGGGATTCACATCCCGACGGCATTTGCACCAGGACGTCGGGTATTGAAACCCGACCTACGAAGAATCCGTAACCCGGTCTTATTGAGAGGTTACATCATCCGTTTCTGCAGCACCTGAGAATATGCTGGATAAATTGTAACCACTCGAAACAATCATGTGGACTCTTTGTGGTGAAAAAGTGCGAGTCTCTTCTTATGTCACCATCGCCGCCAGGGATGACGCCCTTGTTGATGGAATTTGATTTAACAATAAATCCAAAATGTTAATGAGGGTGACTCAGAAGTTCGATCGAAAACGCAGTGAAAAGGAGTTGACAACCAATACCGGGGCCTGTTAATGAGTCAGTCGAAATCAAGGAAAACGTTCAGGTGCAGTCAGCCTAACAGGGAATCCCGTGAGACTCGGGAGCGGTCCCGCCGCTGTAAACGGGGACGAAATCCACCGAAGCCACTGGTCAGCCGGGAAGGGGTGGAGAGTAGAGCGATCCGTGAGCCAGAATACCTGCCTGATCGTTGAAGAGTCCGGTACGTGGAAATATCGGTTTCGTTCGCAAGGATTAAGTGAATCAGGGTGCAATCCTTGGAGCTGCAAAGCTCTAAGGATTTTTTATTTGGGAACGAGGCACCAATCCCGCCGCGATCGGGATGTTTCCCTCCTCAACGCAACCTTCCAACCCAGCAACCACCCGGGAGCTTCCGTTCCCGGGTGCCTTTCCTTGCTCAATCCGCCCTCGAAAAGCTGTGGACTTGCCGACAGGGCTCCATATATAAGGTGCTGCAATACACCGCAGGAGGAAGATATGGACGACACGTGGCTCTCCGCAGCATTATTGGCGATGATGTTCGCGGTCTTTGCCGGCAATGCCTTCGCAGTGGAGGGAAAACATCCCTCTCGCCGGTCCTTGAAAAAGGGGATTCTTCTGGTGGCTTTCGGAACGACTCTGCCGGAGGCGCGCAGGGCCTTTGAGTGCATCCGGGAGCAGGCTGAGAGTGCTTTTCCGAATGTGGATACACGCTGGGCTCTTACGTCCCGCTTTGTGAGGGCGAGGCTGGCTCAGGAGGGGCATCTTGTGGATTCTCCTGAAATGATGCTGGCCCGAATGATGGATGAGAGTTTTACCCATGTGGCGATACTCTCCCTGCACGTCATACCGGGTGAAGAATTCCACGATCTGCGGAAGAATGCGGGATTGTTTGCTCGAATGACCTGGGGAATTGAGCGGATTGAAATGGCCGGTCCCCTCTTGTCTTCCCATGAGGATATGGTGCGTGTTGGGGATGCTATGATGAAAACGGTGCCCCCTTCCCGAAAACCGGAAGAGGCGGTTCTGTTCATCGG
>JAAYUJ010000563.1 GCA_012517775.1 Deltaproteobacteria bacterium | reverse complement strand
TATGGGAAACTGGACGGATGGGCGGAAGTCTTGTTGCTGACCTCGACCTCCATTTTGAACAACAGCACGGAGGAGGTGCTCAGCCGTCTTACCCCTGGTGTAAAGGTCGTCATGCTTGGACCGAGCACCCCCATGATCGTGGAAGCTTTCGGTCATCTACCTGTTCACATACTGGCGGGGACCGTTCCCGTGGACAAGGAAGGCATTTTGAAAGCCGTTCGTCATGGCGCGGGAACTCCTGTCATTCACCGGTTCAGTCGCAAGGTCTATGCGATGGTGGCTGAAAAGGGGTGATGTGTGCCGTGATGAGAAGCGTGACTCCCCTTCTCCTGACTCTGAAAGTGGCGGGGCTGGCCACTTTGGCGGCATTTCTCATAGGCGTTGCCCTGGCGTGGATTCTGTCACGCCGGCAGTTCTGGGGCAGGGACTGGCTCGATGCCGCCCTGACCCTTCCGCTGGTTTTGCCGCCCACCGTTCTCGGCTACTACATCATCGTGCTCCTTGGGCGAAACGGGTGGATCGGTCGGTGGCTGTATGAACAGTTCGGGTTCACCTTGATGTTCACCTGGCAGGGCGCGGTGGTGGCATCGAGTGTCGTTTCGCTTCCGCTGGTCTTCAAAGCCGCACGGAGCGCCTTCGAAAGTGTGGATCACGATTTCGAAAAGGCAGCCAGGACCCTGGGTCTCTCGGAGACCGGCGTTTTCTTCCGGATATCGCTCCCACTGGCCTGGAGGGGCATCCTCGCAGGAACAATGCTCGCCTTTGCACGTGCCATGGGTGAGTTCGGTGCCACCCTGATGGTGGCGGGCAACCTCCCCGGCAGAACCCAGACCCTTTCGCTGGCCGTATACGATGCGGTACAGGCGGGAAACGACCAACTGGCAGGGATTCTGGTCGGGATTACATCGGCGGTCTGCATTCTGGTGCTGGTGTCTTCCGGGAGGATCTTTAAAACTCAATATCTTAGGGAGGTCCATCGATGAGGGGAAAAGCGGTTGCGTGGTGGATGCTGTTGTTCGCTGTTCCGTTGTTGCTGTGTTGTCCCTTGCAAGCTCGCGCCGAGCAGGAACTGATCGTCTCGGCCGCCGCAAGCCTGACCAACGCGTTCCAGGAAATCATTCAGAAGTTTCAGGAAGCCAACACCGGCGTCAGGGTAATTCCCAACTTTGCTGCCTCAGGGGTGCTGTTACAGCAAATGGAAAAGGGCGCCCCGGTGGACGTTTTCGCATCGGCCGATCAGAAGACAATGGACCAGGCGGTTGAGAAGAAGCTGGTCCTTACCGAGACGCGCAAGGATTTCGTGAGCAACCAACTGGTGCTCATCGTGCCGATGGAATCCAAATTGCCGATCAAGGGCCTCCAGGATCTGACGATGAAGGAAGTCACCAAGGTGACGATGGGAAATCCTGAGACTGTGCCGGCGGGGCGATATGCTCAGGAGGTCCTGACAAACGAGGGGTTGTGGGATACGCTCAAGCCCAAGTACATCAATGCCGAGACCGTGCGCCAGGCTTTGGACTATGTCAGTCGGGGCGAGGTGGATGCCGGTATCACCTTTTCAACCGATGCCGTGGTGGCGAAGAGCAAGGTGCGTGTGGTGTGCCGCCTGGAAAAGCACAAGCCCATCCGGTATCCCATCGCTGTCGTTGTCGGGACTCAGAAAAAGGAGCCGGCCCAACGATTCATCGACTATGTTCTCAGCCCTGAAGGGCAGCAGATTCTGGCCAAACACGGATTTGAGAAACCCTGAAATGTTGATCCATGTGGATGTGGAAAAGACCATGGTCTCCCGAGGGGGCCGCTTCACGCTGCAGGCGGCCTTTTCCTCCGAGGAGGAGTTTGTGGTCCTGTTCGGGCCTTCCGGATCCGGGAAGACTCTCACCCTGCTGTCCATCGCCGGCCTGTCGACTCCGGATTCGGGAAAGATCGCGTTCAACGGTCGCGTGCTCTTCGACTCCAAGAACCGGGTCGACGTTCCCGCCCGCCATCGCGATATCGGGTACTTGTTTCAGGATTACGCCCTGTTTCCGCATCTCACCGTGTTCGACAACATAGGATTCGGACTGAAGAGAAACTTGCAGTGGCGCCTGTCCAAAGAGGACAGACGCCGCGTCCAGGAGCACATGGAGGTTTTTGAGATCTCCCATCTGGCCCGAAGCCTTCCCATGGCCCTGTCAGGCGGGCAGAAACAGCGAGTAGCTCTGGCCAGGGCCCTCATCCGAAAACCCAACTGTCTGCTCCTGGACGAGCCCTTCTCCTCTCTGGATACTCTCCTGCGCAGGAAGCTCCGAGAAGAGCTCGCTCGGGTCCAGGCCGCTTTCAAGATCCCCGTCATCATGGTCACCCACGATCCCGCCGATATCAGCGCTTTTGCACAAACACTCGTCGTCTACGATACGGGACAGGTACGCGAAGTGAAGCATTATCTCAAGAAAGACCGGCAACCCCATGCTTCCGTCCTCTCACTTCCACTGAGCGGCTCGGTGCTCTGAAAAATCCTTTGTCTCCTTAGTTGCAGCTCGGGGTTCCAATCCTTGGGGATAGCCGCTTAGAGAGCGTTTTCACTGATGATGCGCTGGTACTCCCGCGTGACTTTTTCGGAGATCTCCACATCCAGGAGCACGTTGTTGATGCTTTCCTTGATTTCACTGGTGGGATCGATGGAGCTGTCGGGAGAGAGCCTCATCTGGACAATGCGAACCGAGAGGCTGCTCAGGGTAGAGAGCAAATTCACCAGTTGTGATTCGATCCTTTCCTTGTATGTGGCCAGTTCCACCATGGACTTCTGTTGATTGATCTTGCTCTTCAGGGCCAGAGTCAGGTTTTCGCGAGCGACTGCATCCCTGCATCGGTCAATCTCCCCCTTGAGCTCCTCGATGGACCCGTTGAGCTCAGTCATCGCTCTCTCCTCGATAAACGGTCGGACCTTTTCCAGCTTCAGGAGCAGATCATAGTAACTGTCCACCAGTTCATGGATGCGCGTTGCGATTTCTTCAGGATTGAAGAATGCATGATTCTCCTTCTCGTAAAGCTGCAACAGCAGCCGCTGCCGTTCTTTCAGGATCAGCCGAAATTTTTCTCTCAGTTCGGGATCCAAGGCAGACAGTGCATAGGGTGCCTGGTCTTCCTCGCTTTCTCCCCGGCGGCTCTCTTCCGCGACGCTCTGCATTGTGGTGATCGCTGCGGCGGCAATGCCGAGCAGGACTATCCACCAGACCCCGGTGACCCAGAAAGTAACGCCCGAGGTCAGGAGGGTCATCAAAGGAATGGGTGTGAGGAGTTTGCGAAGGTATCTGCTCATTTTTCACGACCTGCAGGAGTTGTCATGAAAATGCACCCGGCAGCAGGTCGGGATTCAGTCAGAGACAAGAACGCGTCGGTTGTGGAAATCTGACCTGCCACTTTTTCTCTTGCTCTTGTGTTGGAAGTGAATCGACTTTGTACAACGGCCGCCGGCATGAGACGCACATTAGAAATTGGCACTCAGCTCCCTGTAGGTGGTGGCGATCTTTTCGGCCGAACTGCTGAACAAGCGCGCATTGGTCCGATTGGATATTTCCGCCAGCAGATTGCGGTCTGCTTCAGGGCCGTAGGCAATGGTATAGATTTTGGGAACGTCGAAGTCCTCCCCCTTGGGCAGTGAGTCCATGAAATCATGGCGATTGACGGCACTGCCGGTATCCTTGCCATCCGAAAGGACAACAATGCCGTAACGTCTATTCGGGTGTCTTCTTTCCTCCGCGCGTAGACCTGCGTAGACCTGTGCGATCGCATCGTAGAGAGCCGTTCCTCCTTCTGCAAAGACGCCTTCCAGGCGGGTTACGGCATCTTCCCCGCACTGCTTCACGGGGCAGAGGGGTGAGAGCACAGTGACTTGATTGTTGAAGACAACGACCTCAAGGTTATCTCTGGGCTTCATGCTTCTGATAAAGTGTACGGCACCCTCTTTGGCATTGTCCATGGGCTCGCCCTTCATGCTGCCCGAGCGGTCCAGGATCAGGACGATTGTGGCAGGGATCTTTACCTCTTCCCACAGGTCTCTAATCCTCTTCAGCACGGTCTCGTCCGGCACCTGGAAAACCTTGTCGGACGCGATCCTGGTATCGACGCCGTGGTCGACGTCAAAGGGGCTGGAGAGCTGCATGTTCCGGGCAATCGGTCTCAGTCCCATGGCCATGGCCTGTTGTTGAGCCTTCTCCCCCAGTAGAAAATCAACAAACTCCTTGCAGGCTTCTTCCTTTTCCCCGGTCATCCAGGCTTCCTTCAACAACGCGACCGGATGGCGGGTCCAGAATGCTCCCTCGGTGGGGTAAACGGCAACCAGTTTGAACGGTTTGTTTCCGTACTTTTCATTGGCCTCGATGATGGTGTTTTCATATTGCACCGCTGCGGAGAGATAAGCCGGACCTTTGGCGTGCATGAGGTCGTCGATCCAGCTGTTGGACAGTCCGTAGTGTTCGACCGCCCCCTCGAATTCTTTCAGAAACGCCATCACCTGAGGGTTCTTGAGATCCTCGACGGTCATCCCCTCTGTTTTCCCCAGGGCTGCGTAGACCTCCGACACGATCGTGAGAAAGCCCGAGTTGGCATCCGGGTGTGCGTGACCCCATCGGAACTTGCCCCACTCCGAGTGTCCAAAGGCTTCCCAACCCCGCGGATCGGCAGCCACTTTGGCAACGTCTTTCCAGCCGATGGGCCCCGGGTGTCCCAAAGCCCTGGCCATGGGCTCCCACATGGCGATCACCAGGGGAATGTTGACCAGAGGAACATAATCGTCAAAAAGGGTCCGTTGCTTGACATTCTTCCAGTGCGCAGCCGCCAGCTCAAGCCAGGATTCATCACCCGGCGACCAGAGGTCGGGCTGGATCTTTCCCGCCTTCAGATCATCGAGGCTCTCGCCCGAGTTGACGTGGTACTGCTGCACCCGGATCACCTTCCCACCCACACTGGCTCCGGATGCGTTGAATTCTTCCACCATCTTGTCCACCCAGTTCTTCTTGGCGCTCGAGCTGTAAAAAGTAATGTTCAGGACCTTTTCGCCCGTCTTGGATGAGGCTGGAAGAGCTGCTCCGGGAGATGTCGGTGCCGCTCCTTCCGGACCCTTCAAATAATTGAACACCAGAACGCCGCAAAGTACGACGAAGGCGAGTGCCACCAAGGTGTTGGTGACCTTTAAGGAGATCTTGCCGGTCGTGCTGTGATTCGTCGGTGATGGCATGGCCTCTTCTCCCGGAGTCTTCACGTGCCCATATCGGTTTCAAGTACCGGGCCGTTGTTAAAGCTGTCAGAAATAGGATTCCGTCGTTTCCGGCTGACTCCCATGCCTTGGCGGGGACCACGAAGCATGAAAATATCCGCCGGTATTCTCATTTATAATGTTCGGCATCTCTTGCCCACGCCAGCAGAGCAGGCGGCACAAAATCCAGGTCGCTCGCCTCCCTGATCGCCAGTTGAATCTGGAAGTTCATCACATCGGACGGCACCGGGTTCTGGTAGTCCACCAGGCAATCACGCAGCACGTCGATGATCTCAAGGGATTGTGACTGTGTGCGGTGATATCGATAGACTTTCACGGCAAGGGCTTCAGCGGCTCCCGGAGTGAGTCCCGAGGGTATCAGCGATTCAACCGCGGCAAAGTGCGAAGGCTGGATGTCCATGCCGCGCCTGCGACACAGCCCCGCAATGAGCTGGAATCCCTCGAGCGCGCTGGTGGCTGGAAAAATGGGAATTTTGACATCGATTCGCCCCGGCCTCTTGAGATCGATTTCAATGAGGTCGGGCCGGCTGGAGGCAAGAATCCAGACAATTCTGCCACGATTTGCCGTGTTTCCCATTTCCTGGGCGATCATGGCATAAATGCGGCCGGAGACGTTGGAGTCTCCACTGTCCGAATCACGCCTGCCCAGGGCCTGGTCCGCCTCATCGATGAAAACAAAACAGCGTCCCAGCGCCTGCAGCAGCCTGAAAATTTTCTCAAGATTCCCTTCGGTGCTGCCAACCCATTTGTCGCGAAAGTTTTTCAACTTGACGACGGGTACTCCGGCTTCCCCCGCCAGGCATTCCACGAGGAAGGTCTTTCCCGTGCCTACCGGCCCACACAGCAGGTACCCCATGGGCAGCGCCGCCAAATCATTCCGGTTCCACAACGCGATATCCTGTCGCAACCAGTTCTTGGTCTTTTCCTGTCCATGGAAATCATCCAGGGTTCTCTTCGATTCGATGAATTCGATCAGGCCGCTGCATTCCTTCTCAACGAGACTCTTTTTTATCTTCACAAGATCGTCGGCTCCAAGTCCTCGTCTCTGATACTCCCTGGTTCGGAGCAAACCCTCGATAGCGCTCAGGGTGGTCCCGCAAAGCTGTTCTGCATAACGATCAAAGTTGGCGGCGGCTTCCCCGAGGGCCACTCTGTAGCGCGGCGTCAGTGCTTCAAGGCAGTGCCTGAGATCATCCCGACCGGGCAAAGGCAATTTGATGTGGGACGCGCGCGGGTTGTTTACCAGCAACGGATGCAGATCATTCAAGTTTTCCGTGATGAGAAAAGTGACCAGGGGATGTTCGGAGAGCAGGCTTTCGGCCGTCCATTCCCTGATCAGCAGGGCGATAGCATTCAAGTCATAACTCAGACCGCCCGGGAAGGCGGGTATGGCCAGGTGGGCCGCCTTGACAATGCACCCTATCTGCAGTCGCAGACCCTTCAACCTGCGGAGATTGCCACAGTAGCGGAAGTAGTGGGTGAGAATCTCAACCGCTGCGCGGGGTGATTTGGGTAGCTGCGGATTCTCCTTGAAATGCGGCCATTGAGCGAAAACCTCTCCCCCTTTTTCGATCCGGATACCATTCCCCAGATCATAGCTCAGAACCACATCAAAACGGGGCAGCATGACACACATCAAGAAATCTGCCAGATTCCCCAGTTCCACGCTGTCATCCCCCGGCAGGAGCAAGCGATCCTCGACATTTCCGTAGAGGATGAATTGACTGCTCGCTTTGCTTTCATATAAGGCGATGAGCTCCACAGCCCAATCGGGAAGATCGTTTTCCCTTGGTCCATGCTTTGTGCCACTGTCAGTCATGGCCATACACCGCCGCTTCCTATTCCTTTTCTTCCGATACGGGCCCCATCGATCTGGCCCTGTCCGTCGAGACATTCGCCTTGGATTGCGGTTCGCTTTCCGTGGACAGGGCGATCCCTTCCGCAGCGGCAAAATCGGCCAGCGCCTGCTCGGCGAGCGCCTGTTCTTCAGCCTCTTTCATCTCTACTTCGGCGCCGAGCACAGAGTCGCGCGCCACACGGGCTTTTCCGGCTGCGATGAGACGCTCCTCTTCGACCATCTGCTGCAGGCGGTCAAGAGTATCGCCGGACCCGCCTATGGAAGTCACCATGCCCGATGCCACTTCACTGAGCTCGGCCATGGCTCGTTTGATTTTAAGGTCATCCAGGCTGCGCCTCAGCCCTTCGATCTTCATCTTCGCAGCACTTACCGCGGCATCACGGGCTTTAATGAGATTCTTATACGTTTCTTCGGCTTGCTGCAACTGAAGGCGGTTCTCTTCCAATTCCCGGGTAACCGTCTGCAATCGCAAGGCGTACTGACCCGCAATGGTCCGATTGCCCACTTTGAGGTTGGCGGCAGCCTTTGCTTTCAATTCGCGCTCTTCTGCCTCAAGCTTTGTAACCTGTGTCATGATCCTTTCACACAAGCCTGCATGGGAAGCCAGACCTTGATTATACTTGGCCACCTGCTTGCGTACGTTTTCCTTTTCCACTTCGAGCAAAGCTTCGGGACTCTGCTTTTCAAGGCCTGAAATGAATAGACTCAGGAATCCCCTAAATAAATTGAGTAGTCTTTGCAGCATGTCTGTTTCTCCCTCCCTACTTTTCCATCGATTCACGCAGGCCTTTCTTGTAATTTTTCAACAAGTAGGTCGCGATTCCAATCCCGACATCGTTTGCACCCGGCTGCCGGCCATGGATACCCGACCTACGAGGCAGTAGTACCCGGGATTTAGTGAATAGTTGCCCTTTTTTTTATTAAGGCTCCAAAAAGTTGACAAGAAATCGCTTTTCCGCCAAAAACGCTATGGGAATTGCCACTGCCTGTCAAGGGATGATTATGGATCATTGTGCAACCACTTTGTAATGGTTCTATGCAGCGAGATGGTGAATCATTCGTTGAGCTCACTTGAAATGAAATGCATGAGGTGCCTGCATGGATGGAGAAGCACTGTGACGACCGACTGGACGATGGATTTAGCAACCGGCTGCGTGGCATATCCATGGATTACGGGGGAATGATGATAAGTGATTCAGTGAACAAGAGACTTTACAGATTCCGCGAGTTGATGGACAGGGAGAAGATCGATACCTTTCTCGTTACGGTACCTGAGAACCGCTTTTACCTGAGCGGATTCGAAGCTGATGACCTGCAACTCACGGAGAGCTCCGGAGCTCTTCTCGTGTCCCCCTCTTCCCAGTTTCTCCTTACTGATTTTCGTTACAGGGAAGAGGCGGAAGAGCAAGCGCCCGGATACGAGATTCATATTTACAGTGACGGGATGCCTCAGGTTCTCAAAGATCTCTTCCTCTCCCTGGGTACGGAGAGACTTGGAGTTGAAGGGCACTTCCTGACTTGGGTCCGATTTCAGGAAGTGGAAAAGGCTTTGAGAGAGTCTCGTCCATCAGGTCAAATGGTTGCAACTGACGGACTGGTGGAGGAGCTTCGGGTTATCAAGGAGCCCGGGGAAATCGAGCTGATCCGTCAGTCTCTGAACCTTACCGAGGAGGCACTTGTATCGGTGTGGGAGGATCTGACGATTGGTCGACGGGAGAGGGATGTCGCCTGGGCCATCGAGAGCTTTATCAGACAGTCGGGTGGCGAAGACGTGTCATTTCCTCCCATTGTGGCCAGTGGTCCCAATGCAGCATTGCCACATGCTGTACCGTCCGACCGTCGGATTGAAGCGGGCGAACCGGTGATTCTCGACTTGGGTTCCAGATTGCATCATTACTGCTCGGATATGACCAGGACATGGATTGCCGGTACGCCAAGTGATTGGCTCCGTGAGATTTACCGTGTTGTCCGTGAGGCCCAGCTCGCTGCTCAGGACGCTGTCCGATCAGGGGTTGAGAGCGTTGATGTGGATGCAGCAGCGCGGGCTCTGATTACGAAGGCAGGGTATGGTGAGCGCTTCGGACATGGTTTGGGACACGGTGTGGGCCTCGCGGTGCATGAAAAGCCTGGTTTGCGGAGAGTCAAAGGCATGGTGCTTCAGGAAAATATGGTAGTGACCGTCGAACCGGGGATTTATCTCCCAGGATATGGTGGTGTTCGACTCGAGAACATGGTGAGAGTCACAGCCACTGGTTGTGAAGTGCTCAATCGGCAGGATCTCATTTATTCCTTTTAGCCCCTGTGTCAAGATTTCCTGGATTTGTGACGAACGATTCCTCAGAATTCCGCAGGGCAGAGGGCCAAACGGAAGAATGATTCGAAAACGACGTTCTATGTGAAGAGGAATTTATGAAAGAGTGTTCCGGACCGATAGACCAGAGTATCCTCAGCACCATTCTGATGCTCAGAAAAGCTGGAAAGCCAGACCCGCTTGAACGCATTGTGAACGTATTCATCAGTTATTCGGCGGATCTGATCGGCTACATGGAGGACGCCATTCATCAGGATGATTCGAAAGCAATCCAAAATACGGCGCATACCCTGAAATCCAGTAGTGGCAATATTGGGGCCTTGCGTCTTTCGACCCTGTGCCGGGATTTGGAGGCGGCGGGCGAAAAAGGGAGCATGGAGGAGGCTCGACTGTTGGTGGCCGATATCCGCCGGGAGCATCAGTGCGTAAAGGATGCCCTGGCAGAGTACCTGAAGACCCATGGAATCTGATCGTCGGATCGTCTTGCGTTTTCGGACGCCTGGTGAATTCATCCTGGAAATTCAATAGTAACAAGTTCTTCCAGCAAATTCTCAATAAACCCGGGTGGGGACAGCTCTGTAGGTCGGGTTTCCATACACGATACCTTGGCGCAATAAGTGTCGGGATCGAAATCCCGAACTGCTTATTGAGAGCGTATTTCTTCCACAGGTCCATCCTGACCATCATTCCCGGGAGTCATGCAGTGCGCAGGAAGGGTGTATCCCCATACCGGGTCGAATGTGGCATGGCGTCGGCGGGATTTCGAGGAGGCATGAAAGAACACTGTTTCATTTTTTCATCAAGCGGCGAACACTTTTCTGCCATGTTTTTTCAGTTCCCTGCCGATTAACAGATGGAAACCCCATAAGTTCCCCGTCGAATACGAGTGAAGGAAAGCGATTTGACCTTGTCAATCAGGAGTGGTGGAATCATGAAAGGAGAAGTTGAGGTGATCGATCAGATGATGAAGAACACAGGAGAGAAGGAAGGGAAGTACCTGACTTTTTCCCTGGATACCGAAGAGTATGGAATTGGGATATTGAAAGTCAAGGAAATCATAGGGATGATGCGGATTACGCCGGTGCCCCAGACTCCCGAATTTGTCAAGGGAGTGATCAACCTCCGCGGCAAGGTTATTCCCGTGATCGATCTCAGGTTGCGGTTCGGCATGGAGTCCATCGAATACAGTGAACGGACCTGTATCATTGTTGTGGAGATTCAGAGTGCTTCAGGGCGGATCCCCATCGGCATTGTTGTGGACTCGGTGTCAGAGGTCCTGAATATCAAGGGATCGGATATTGAGGAGACACCGACGTTTGGTACCAAGCTGGAGACGGATTACATTCTTGGAATGGCCAAGATGGGCGGCGGAGTCAAAATACTCCTTGACATCGATCGCATACTCAATGCCGAGGATCTGACCATTTTCGACAAGGTTGCCTGAAGAGATCGGCAGCTGTCTGATTCCTCGTGATGAGCTGAGAAGACGGGACACGGTTCAGGGAGAAGGCACAGCCCCATTCCAAGAGTCAGCGGAAATCATCACCCTGACCCAGGCAGGCGTCGGTTCTCCCTGAACCTTTTTTGACGGGTCCATGTTCACCTTTCTTTCGCCCCGGTCATCGCACGGGATTCAAAGGTGAACGACTCGGACACCGCCCGATCTATTTTTATCAAGTCTTGTAGTAATCCCTATACCATTTCACGAACTGGGAAATGCCCTCTTTGATGGAGGTTCGGGGGCGGAATCCGAAGTCCCGGGTGAGATCGTGAATATCCGCATAGGTTGCGGGCACGTCACCCGGCTGCATGGGAAGGAAATCCTTTTTTGCCTCGATTCCCAGACACTCTTCAAGAGCAGAGATGAACCCGAGAAGTTCCACAGGCTGGTTGTTTCCAATATTGTAGATTTTATAGGGAGCATAGCTGGATCCCGGATCCGGCTTGTCTCCGCTCCATTCCGGGTTTGGCAGGGGTGAACGGCGCATGACGCGCTTGACTCCCTCCACGATGTCATCGATATAAGTGAAGTCTCTTTGCATTTTCCCGTAGTTGAAGACCTGAATGGGCTGCCCTTCGAGTATCGCCCGCGTGAAGAGAAAAAGGGCCATGTCCGGCCTTCCCCATGGTCCATACACCGTGAAGAACCTGAGGCCGGTGCATGGCAAGCCGTACAGGTGGGCATATGCATGGGCCATGAGTTCATTGGCCTTCTTTGTAGCTGCATAAAGAGAGACAGGGTGATCCACGTTGTGATGAACGGAGAAAGGCATGGCTGTGTTGGCACCGTATACGGAGCTTGACGACGCGAAAACCAGGTGCTTCACGCCGTGGTGGCGACATCCTTCCAGGATATTCGTGAAACCGACAAGATTGCTGTCCACATATGCGTGAGGGTTGGTGAGGGAATAGCGCACTCCAGCCTGAGCTGCCAAATGGACGACGGTATCGAATTCATGATCCTTGAAGACGGTTTCCACCTCATTGCGGTCCTTGAGATCCAGGCGACAAAACTCGAAATCCCGGAAGACCTTCAGTTGATTCAGACGCGCCCATTTCAGATTCACATCGTAATAGTCGTTGACGTTATCTATCCCCACGACCTTCTGTCCCTCGTTCAAGAGACGAAGGGCCAGATGGTAGCCGATGAAGCCGGCAACGCCGGTTATGAGCCCCGGTGATTCGATCTTGCTCATGCCTGTTCTCCAGGAGATGGAACAAAGAACAACCTACAACATTCCCAATTGATGTAAGGATTCCAGTACGTTCTCAATAACCAGGTTTGCATTCCAGTTCCGACAGCTTCTGCATCCAAGCGTCGGTTGTGGAAACCCGACCTATGCAGCAGTCGTGATCTGAACTTATTGAGAAGGTACGGATCGCACCATATCAGTCTTTCCTTGGGGAAGTCTCACTGTGAGCACAGAACAGGGAGCTTTCCGCACTACTCGATCTGCGGTACTTCCAAAGAGAACATGGGCAATGCCAGTGAGGCCGTGCGATCCCATGACGATGAGATCGAAATGCTTCTCTTTTGCAAGGCGGAGGATTTCAGAGGAGGCGTATCCGGAGAGGAGATGCGTTTCATACGGTTGTTTCTCCTTCAGCTTTGCAATGTATCTTTGCTGTATGGATTCCTTGGCGGCCAGCGTCACCTGCTCGATGAACTGGGGATCGTATTCTATGGGCATATAAGTGGAATGAATTGGTGGAGACAGAGAGAAGTTGACCATCACATGGATGATGTGCAGCTGGGCTCCGTAGCGCCATGCAAGGTCCTTCGCCGTTCTGAATGCCTCGTCGGCATTTTCGGAGAAATCGGTACAGAACGCTATACTGTTGAAAAGGCTGTCAGACATGATCTTGTCTCCTCAAACCTGGTGTGCATATCAATAATCAACAACCCAGACGGTCATTCCCCTTGCAAGCCTGGTTGTACTGCTTGAAACGCTTCCCAAAAGGAATTCCTTGACTCTGCCCAGTCCTCGTCTTCCCAGAACGATGGTGGCGCAGCCGAGTTTCCGGGCCTCCTTCACGATAACCTGGGCAATATCGTCATACTGGACAGAGAAGTGAGTCTTGATCCGGAGCCTGTCGAATCCGGCTTCAAGGAGGAGTTGTGTCGCCTCATGAAAGGTCTTTCCCATTCTTTCCTGGTCTTCTTCTCTCCAGAAATACCCGCTCAAATGCGGATGATCCATATGGAGTGCCTCAATGCGCTGCATCTCATCCTTCTTGAGCAGATCAGGCGATGCAGTCGGGATGACATGAAAAAGGATGAACTGGATTTGTTGGGATGGCACAAGCAACCTGTTGATGTAATGGATGGTCTTCATGGAGGCGGGTGACTTGTCGAGGGCAATGAGCAGATGTTCCATCGGATTCTCCAATCAGATTGGATTTCACATTCTTGATCCATACTATAATCATACCAAGTTCTTGGCCAGCATCGCCTGCCCCGGCGTGAAAGAAGATGACAGCGGCATCCGAAACGGTATGCTCTTCAGGCAACTCCCCGGCTTCCGACAACACACTCTGGAAAGGTTTGAACCAAGACTCAGGAGCACAAAACATTAGCAGTTTAATTGAATAGAATCCATCTGCGGAAGTCATCCACTTCCCTGGAAAAGAGTTCTCATCTTATACAGCGACCCTGAAGGGGAACGCAACAGCTAATGCATCGTGAGTGGGGCACGCGAGATCCAGACCACAAACTTCCGTCATAGCCTGTTATGGGAACGCAGGCTTGGGGGCGTTTTCCATGAGAGCAATGATGGGTCTTTTGGCGGACAGCATTTTCTTCTCCACTTCGTCCTGGCTGAAGTGAGTCTAAATCTTGTTTTCCTGGATCAGGACAGCGATTCCACGGGTCCGGTCGACGAGAAAGGGGGGATACTCTCCTCTGAGCAAGCTTGACAATGGTGGGCGCCCTCATTAGGATGCTCTTCGATAACAGGCCGAATGCTCCAGGTTGGGGCAGAGAGCGGCATACTATCTGATGCGGGAGCGCCATTTCTTTGAATAGGTCAGGCAATGATTCGTAAACGAGTTTTTTTTATTCGAATCGCTCTTGGACTTTTGTTCGCTTTCTTCCTGCTCAGGTTTTTTTATCCAGCTGCGGGGTTCGGTGTATACATATTCACAGCGCTGCTTCTTGTTTTTTTCGCGTATATGTTTGAATACATTCGCAAAGGAAATGACGGTTCGCATTAATCCTCGCGCATCCGGCGCAGATTCATGTCAGCGATGGTCAATGTGGGGCGTGGCTCGTGGCATTGAATGCCGTTCTTTCGGGTCGAGCCGTCTTGAGAGGTCTGCGTTTGTCTCCTTGGACGAGCTCGTGGCGGGCTCTGATACCTCTGGGCAAATGCTCATTCACGACAGGAAGATATTGATTTACCGCGGGTCATCCAAGACACCGGGGTTTCCATTGCACACTCAAGAATTCCCAGGGTGGTTTATTCTGTCCACAGGAGTGGATGTGTTGGGACGGCCGGAAGGGGCCGGAGCAGTGGCGCGGAAGTAGCGCAGGAGAGAAAAAGATGCCGTTTTATGAGGAAAATCCAAAAGAAATCAAGAAAGCGGATCTGGTGGTGGGGATCCCATCATGCAATGAAGCTGAAAGCATTGGATACACTGTGGAACAAGCCAGTAAAGGGATCAGGCAATATTTCTCCTCTCTGGACAGTGTCCTGGTCAACTGCGACAATAACTCGACCGATGGAACAAAGGATGTGTTCTTCTCCGCACCAGGCGATGTCCCCAGGATTTACCTGTCAACCCCGCCAGGAACGAGTGGAAAAGGGAGTAATCTGAGAAATCTTTATGAAAAAGCACGTGACCTGCAAGCAAAAGTTGTTGTCGTTGTAGAGGCCGACATCAAGAACATCTCGCCCCACTGGATCCGGAACCTTGCAGAACCAGTCCTCAAAGGCGCGGGTTACGTGTGCCCCCTTTACCTCAGACACAAATATGAAGCCACACTCACAAGCTCAGTGGTTTACCCCCTCATGCGATGCCTTTATGGAAGAAGGGTCCGGCAACCCAACGTAGGTGATTTCGGGTTCACGGGAAAGCTTCTGGATTCCTTTCTGAATTCGCCTTTGTGGACGGAATCCGTCCAGTTGTATGGGGTGGACATCTGGATGACGACTATTGCCCTCAATTCGCGATTACCAATATGCCAGGCTGTGATGGGAGTTCCGAAGATCCACAGGGTCAAAGACCCCTACGCACATCTTTCGGTGCTATTTCAGCAGGTGGTGCGGACAATCTTCGATCAAATGGCCATCTATTCGAACTTCTGGCTTCAGGTCAGATGGAGCAAGCCTACTTCCCTTTTCGGGACCGACTCCCACGAGGTGGAGACCCCTCTTCCTGTTGAGGTCAACGTAAACCAGTTGTACGAACGCTTTCTCCAAGGGTTTGACAAGTATCAGGGGATGTGGGAGCGCATGTACGATCAAACGATCTGTCCAAAGATCCAGGAGATCCGAAGTCTTGGTTTGCAGCACTTCTCATTTCCCACCCAGACATGGGCGAGGATCATATTTGATGCTGCCAACGCTTATCACCGGATGGGCGAACCTGAGCGCGCGACACTTCTGGATTCTCTCCTGCCTTTGTACCTCGGAAAGGTTCTTTCTTTCGTAAAAAAGACAGAGCGCATGTCCTTGCAACAGGCAGAAGAGTACATTGAAAATGAGTGCACGGTCTTTGAAGAGAACAAGCCTTACCTTGCGAAGATATGGGAATAATTCGAAGATATCAGGAGGTCAGGAAATGTCGAAGATTCTAGTCGTTGATGATGAAGAGCATATCCGCTTACTATATTCCGAAGAGCTCAAAGAGGCAGGGTATGAAGTCACTACAGCGGACAGCGGTTACAAGCTGCTGGAACGTATCGAGGAAGAAAAGCCCGATCTTGTCGTGCTCGACATCAAGATGGTGGATTACAATGGCTTGGATCTTCTCCAGGACATCCGCAATCGATTCTATGACCTGCCGGTGATTCTATCGACAGCATATGACACCTTTAAAGAAGATACGAAATCCATCGCAGCGGATTTCTACGTGGTCAAGAGCTTTGATCTAACAGAGCTCAAGAAAAAGATAGGGATGGCGCTGGAGACCCGACTGCCCTCCTGAACGGTGAAGCCTTCATTCCCTCCAGCCGATAGCCTTCTCCTCCACAAAGGGAAGACACTGGAAGTCCCGGTTGGGTGTTATGGTCTTCCCACTTTCACTGTTCAAGGGATTCTGCCTGGGAAGCTCTTTCTGATGAGTCGTGTGATGGGAGGCTTTTTTTGAGAATGGGACGATGAGTGCAACGAAAGATGAAAGGGCATACAGGGGGTCAACGAAATAGTCCCAGACGTTCCGTGATTCCAGTAGGTGCAAATCGTAAGCAAGGATTGCCACAACGAGGACCGCACCGAAGAGATTCTTCCTTTGGAGGAGCAGAAGAGTCAGCCCCATGAAAGAGAGGAGAAGCCATACGGAACCGTAACCTGGCTCGTAGGGATCGAATGAGCCCCAACCCAGAGCCATCGGGTAAAGGAACAGTCCTCCTGTCAACCCGAAAATCCACGCAGTCCTGCGGGACTTCCCATCCATCAGTGGGGCACCGGAAGACCTGGCCCAGATTCCGTTGAGAAGCATTGTCAATAAAGGGATGCTGACGCTCGCATTTATTGATGCGAGCCATCTGGCAACCGGAATGCCCTGGACCGGAATCAAGACGATACTGAGTGCGGTGACGAAGGCCCAGTAAGTCCTGTTCACTCTGCTCATGTTGCCCGCGATATGCTCTAACAGCCCCTGTAATCCAAGAGTCAGTGCCAGCAAAGTGAAAAGGAACGAAATAACATCGGCACGCATCGGGATGGATGCCTCCTGTGAATGTGAGAGCCCGCAGATCCGATAATCAGGGAGTTGCGCTTTTCATCTGCCTTTGAACCCATGCATCGTTGAACACGATATGCTTTATGCGCTTTCTCCGCCATGTGTAAACCAGATGGGTCAACCCTCCATGGTCGCGAACCAGGTAAGGATACGAAAACTCCGCTCCCTCGCTGTTTTCCAGGGTTGCGATACGCTTCCAATCTTCTCCTTTGTCATCGGATATCGCCAGCCGCAGGTTGTCCCTTTCCTTCCTGCTGTCGTTGAATGCCATGAGAATCTGCCCTCCAGGCATCAAGATGGCGTGGAGTGCGGAATTGGGATTGGGAAGGTCCACGGACCGAGGCTGAGACCAGGAGAGGCCTGCATTGCAGGTGGTCGCCATGGCCACCGACCGCTCCGGGGTCATGTTCCGGTAGAATGCCGCAGCGTTGTGAGCGTCCAGGGGTACAAGAGATGGTTGGATGTAACTCCTTCCACCTGCCATCCTCGATTTGCGATAGGCCGCAGGGGAACCGGGTGAGCCTTGGGAGAGCCAGAGGACTTCAGGAAATCTCCCGAGGAATTCATGGTAGATTGGTATGGCAAAACCGCCGCCTGCAAGAGGAAGAGGCCTGTTTCGAACCAGTTCGCTCACATTGAAGAAAGGATTCAGGATCAGTCTCACACTCCTGGACCAGGTTATTCCGCAGTCCTCCGACGTCTTCAGATTTAGCGAGCTTCCCGACCAGCCTCCCAGGGAAACGGATACATAGAGCAGCCATAGCTTCTGCCCTGAATTGCTGAAAATGACGGGGTTGCCCACTTTCTTGATATAACGGTTCAATTCCTCTGAGGCGGAATCTCTGCTGACTATGGATTTGGGGTTATTCCACTCCCCACCCTCTCCAGGGGAACGCGAAGAGAAATAGACGCACACGTCCTGTCCTCCCTCCCTGCTGCCACCGTACCATACAGAAGCCAGAATACCACCGGAAAGCTCACAGATGGAGCCCGAGTGAACAGTCATTCCGTGAACGGAAGGAGTGATAAACCCCTCCGAGAAAAACGGACGTTGTTCTTCGGCGGATGGACGGGGAAAATTTGTGACGGCAAAGGCAGGAGAAGATGAGAAGGGAGAAGAGGCAGTCTGAAGGATTGCCCATGAATAGAGCAGGCACGCTACGATCATGAGACCTGCCGCATGCCTGGATTTCACGAGGAAGCATCCCTGGGACGGACTCGGTAGTAACAAATGACCGACTTGAGTTCTTCGAGACTGCGGCCTTTTATGGCCCGTTTCCAATCATGGATGGTCGCGTCTCGTTTTACGAACCTGAGCCATGCTTTTCGCGAGAAAAACGTCCTGAACCCACCGACTTTGGTCAGCTCAAGCCCAAATAAAGATGCTGCTTTTTCAAATGCATCCGCATCGGCCTCTTCCAGAAACACGAATCCATTGAATCTCGCAAGTGAGGGTTTACCTGGTATTTCTGTGAGGGTCAGAGGGATGACACTTCGTTTCAAACGAATGGAAAGCATTGAAGGCTGCGAGCTTTTGAAAACCGCGGCAGGCAGGCCTCCCACAATTTCGTCCAGATTCTCCGGCATGGCGTTGATCCCCAGGGACGGATAGAGACCGCCCATGATGACAGCGAGAAGAAGAGCAATCGATGCGACGGAGACATGGATGCTATGCCATGGGTGATGAGGGAATCGGTCATGACGGAGCCTGAGGTTCTCCCTCCAGACAGGTCCTCCCTTTTCTTGAGGGCTGGGAGCAGGTCTTGATTTTCCAGCTTGATGCGCACCCCATAGGATGAGCACTATCAAGCTGAGATTGATGACGGCAGGGACGATTCCAATTCCGAACCAGAGTGAAAAGAGGCTGATGAGCAATGCCAGTATTGCTGTCATGTACATGGAGATCTGTATCAGTAGGATTTTGATGGAGTCGGTCACCTCTTCCAACCACTCGCAGCACAGAACACAGATGGGCGGAATCAAAGGGAGCATATATCGTTCGAAAGCATGCATGAAGAAAAAAGGAATGGCGCTGCAAAGATACCAGAGCACCAGCCACAGGCGACGACGATCCGTGGATTGTCTTGCGCGCAGCAGGGTTTGCAGGGCTGCGGCGATCAGCACGAGAGACCAGGGGAAGACGAGCCCCAATGCCCCGCCCAATGCCGAAAAGGGTGAGATGAAATCGAAGTCTCCAAAATGCCTGGCTCCGAGTTCGTCGCCGATGGTCTTGCTGTAGGCAGGCCACATGCGAGCCATCGCAAGGGGCCATGGAAGGGACACGGCCAGAATCAGCATGCCGGAAGCCACAACTTGATGCAGACGAACGAAAAGAATGTTCCAGCCTCTGAAAACGATTAACCCCGTGATGGCTGCTATGGCAAAAAAGTAAAAACCAATAGGTCCCTTGAGCAGAAAGGCGGCTCCAAGACAAAGGGATGCTCCCAGAATGAGATGCCAGTATCCGGATTTCCACCACTTGAGGGATAGGTAGACAGCAAGGGAGACTGAAAAAGCGAGGGGTAGATCGATCATGGCCAACCTACCCTGGATGGCCACACCGACAGTCCCCAGAGTCATCAGGCCCGCAAGGAGCCCACTCTTGCCGAAGAGTTCCTTGGAAATGAGGCAGGAGCAAACCGCCAGTGAGGCTCCGGAAAGGACTCCCCAAAGCCTTGCCGCAATGAGGTTGATACCAAGCAGCTTGTAGGTCAGAGCAATCGCCCAGTACAACAGAGGTGGTTTCCTGAGCCGCGGCTCTCCGTTAACCCATGGCGTCAACCAATCGCCCCGGGCAAGCGTTTCCATGGGAGTACGCAGAGAAAGCCAGTACTCATCGCGACCTGTTATGCTGGTTTCGGACCAGATGCTGGGGAAAAGGAGGACAATACCCGTGACGAAGATGATCAACGGGGCATAATGCTTTATAGTCTCAGATGCGGTGGATTGCTTCACAACGTATCCCGGCGGTTTGCCCATGGTCTGTGGGAGAAGTGAACCGGGGAAAACACCTCGTGTCATATTTCCCCAGCTCATGGAATCGGTTCTGCGCCAACCCCCTTTCACCCCTGTTGCAGAAGGATTCACATGCCAGTCACCGGTAGCAAGACAGTCTTCTTCATTCTGAACGCTTGAGTATCCTATACCGGAACGCCCTTTTGCGGAGCCAGCAGACGCCGAACGTATCGATAAGGCCTATCCACAGGCGATTGTTGATACTGTACTTGCTCTTCCCCTTCAATCGAGGACGGTGGCGAACGGGAAACTCACCAAGTCGATATCCGTGCAACGCGACAAGTGTTGGAAGAAAACGATGCATCCCTGCGAAATGAGGAATGTGCTCGACACATTCCCGCCTGAAGGCACGAGTGGAACATCCCACATCGCGAACGGTCTTCCCTGTAACGATGTTGCGAAATGAATTGGCCACAATGGAGGAGAGCTTCCTCAAAACACTATCCTTTCTGCTGGCCCGATAGCCGTTTGCCATGTCAACCTGCCCGCTCAGTACCATCTTCGCAAGACGGGGAATGTCGGACGGATCGTTCTGTCCGTCTCCATCGATGGTTGCGAGTATCGCTCCTTTCGCATCCTTGAAACCGGCCCAGAAAGCAGCTGACTGCCCCGCATTCCGCTCGAAGGTAATGTAACGATGATGGCGGTCTTTCCCGGCGAGATTCTCCAGAATCTCTTGCGAACCATCACTGGAGCCGTCGTTGACCCATATGCATTCCCAACGCCAGGGGGTATTCCCCATTACTTTCGAAAGCTCTTCTGCAAGCTGCTCAATGTTTTCCGCTTCATCCTTGAGGGGGATAATGATCGAAATGTCTGTTTCCGTGGCCGTGAGTCCTTCACATTGGAATCTGCATCGAGGATCCTGCCCGTGGAGACGGCAAGAATGAATTCTCCACGAAATTCCGTTCCGGCAGGACGACTCCTCTGACTCGGCACGATCTTTATGAGGCATTGGATCGTGCGATTCAAGACTGGCTATGGAAGTGGCGAGAACCCTACTGGGAATCCGTAAGAGAGAGGTAGCCCACCAAAGCCAGAAAGATGACGCTGGATGCCCACACCCCCACGATGGGAGGAAGAACTGCCGCAGTGCCAAGAGAGCATCCTACTTGTAAAACGCTTAAGTAAAGAAAAGCAACAATTAACGCTATCACCAGACCTGCGGCAATTCCCCCGTGAATACCCTGCCGCAGGCCGATGGATATTCCCAGCAGTGCAAGAATGACCGAAGTGACAGGAAGTGCAAGTCTCAAATGCAGCTCCACCTCGTATGGGGCGGAGTTGTAACCTTCCTGGCGGATCTTCCTGGTGTAGCGGAACAGATCCACCCAGTTGAGCTGTTCGGGGAGGCGTTCGATACTGGAGAAGTCGAGAGGAGTCTCAGTCAAGTCCAGTGTTTTCTCTTCGAACCATTCCTGCCTGGTTGTGTCCTCGGTGAATGTGAGGAGAATTCCCTCCCTGGCCACCCATTTTCGGCCGTTCCACCAGAGAGACTTTGCATCCAGTCTTCGAGTCATTCTGAACTCAGGGTCGATGAAGAACAGGGACACTTTTTCCATGGTAAGATTGTTCTGGTCGTAAACCCGGATTTGATATATGGCCTCCTGCCCCTTGAACCAGACGTTCTCATGCCTCCAGGCGGGGGAGCCCTTTTTTCTGGATTGTTGCCAGAGCTCCTGTGCCTCTTTGTTGAGAGAACGGGCAATCGTCTCATCAAAGGCGAAATGGGCGATACAAAGAGCGAGGGAAGCTGCCACGATTGGCCCCACGTAAAGCATCGATCCGATTCCGGCGGCTCTCAAAGCAACGAGCTCACGGTTTCTCTTGAGAATGCCCAGTGTCATCAGGGCTGCCAGCAGAGTGCTCATGGGGAATCCCTGGGTAATGATCAAAGGAGTCTTGTACAGGAAGTACCGAATGGTGTCGGAAGCAGGAAGGGAGCTCTTCACAATGTCCTCTATCTTTTCGAAGAAATCGATAATAAGATAGAGGCCGGTGAAAGCAAGAATACAGAGCCCGAACACCGGAAAGAAATGTTGCAGCACGTACCTTGGGATTATTTTCATGGAAGACTAGCGAGTCCTTGTAGTTCTTCGAAAAAAGAAATCCCGTATTCGGGGAAATCTCCGCAGAATGCGGGTCCACAAAATGACCGGTCCAAAAGGTGCTTCCCTGTTTATCTTGATCCAAAGATAAGCGGCAAGGAAAGCAGTGCAGAGATTTGGGGTCCACATGGCTGTTAGAGGAGAAACCAACCGATTCTCCCCCAGCCCCCTGCCGGCGGAAAGTCCCAGGTAATAGGCCAAAAAGATGAGTATGCCAAGAGTAATGCCCGTCAATCGGCTTCGCTGGCGGAAGAGAGCTCCAAGCGGGGCGCCCGCCAGACCGAGAAACAGGCAGCTCATTGGGAGAGCCAGTCTGTTGTGGAATTCGAGGGCAAAACGGGGATCGGCTTTCTTCTGGTCGCCGTAGCTCGCGCGATAGAGCTCCGTCAGGTTCATTTCCTTTCTCCCTTTGGATCCGGTGGAAAGACTGCCGAAGATCTCATCAAGAGCGAGAGAGAGTTCATAGGTCTTGAAGGTGATGGCCTGCGCCTCCTTCAGGTTGTCAGGGATTCGTGTGATAATGCCATTGCGGATTTTGAAGATGATGTGGCTGAAGTCTTTCTGATATGCGATCTGAGCACTCTCGGCAATGATAACGATCCTTATGTCCGGTTGTCTTTGATCCTGTACCAGAATGCCTTTCACAGTGAGCTCAGTTGTTTTCACGGAGTCAAAGAAGAAGACCAGATTGGGGATTAGGTCGATAAACGTGCCTTCTGTGAGAATCGCCGGTATGCTGATGCGACCGATGGATTTCAGTTTGTTCTGAAACGAGGTATTGGCCTGGGGGAGCAGGTAGATGCTGTTGCAGAAAGAGAGCAGCGTCGCGAGGCTTGCCACGAGAAATATGGCTGGAAACAACTGGGCGAAGCCGATTCCCGCGGCGCGAAGTGCAATGAGCTCACTGTCGCTGTTCAAGCGCAGCAATGCCAGTAGAATCCCGATGAGAGTGGCCATTGGAAAGGCATAAATAATGAGCTTGGGCATGGCAAAGCCCATGAGTTCGGCAAAGTCCCACAGGTTGACCGAGGAGACGAAAAGATAGCGTGTGAGTTGAAGCAGTCGACCTGTGATCAGGATGAGACTGAGCCCAAGAAAGCAAATGCTCAGGGGAATGAGCTGTTCTTTGAGAAGATATCGCGTCAGGGTTGTCAACATCGGTCTCGTTTACAATTTCAAGAACTGTTGCCCAATAGGCAGGAGTGGCAAAACATGCCTCCTCGCCTTTTGGAATCGGCCTTGTGTTTTCAGGTGAGTCCGATCGTCACGGCTCACCATTCTGTCTAAATTGGGTTACACTTTCCAAGCATGTGATCCTGGAAATACAGGTGTTAGGTCATGATCATATATCAGAGCGAGCGTGTTTTTACCATCGCGGCATGAACTGAAAGCGGTCGATGATTTGTGGGAGAGCGGATATGTTGGGTGAGGGATTTTCACCTCGTGAGACAAAAGGGGCGGAGCACCAGTAGATGGCTGATTCCCGACATTTCCCGGAAATGCTTGGGCGACCACTTCGGTTTGCTCTGGAGCAAAGGGAAAGGCAAAATCTTGCTCCCCAGGCGCAGTTGAGCGAGTTGACGCGAGGTCGGCTCAGGGAAGAACCGGAGTGTCCTCTGAGGACGGCATATCAAAGGGATCGGGATCGGATCGTCCACTGTAAGGCTTTCCGGCGCCTCAAGCACAAAACCCAGGTTTTCCTCTCTCCTACCGGCGACCACTACAGGACTCGTCTGACTCATACGCTGGAGGTTTCGCAGATTGCCCGAACCATCGGGCGTGCTCTGTTTCTAAATGAAGATCTGATCGAGGCAATCGCACTGGGACATGACCTCGGGCACACTGCGTTCGGGCATGGAGGCGAGCGTGCGCTCAACGATCTGGTTTCCTGCGGTTTTTTTCACAATGAGCAGAGTCTTCGCATTGTCGATGAACTGGAAAAGGAGGGACAGGGGCTCAATCTGACTTTCGAAGTGAGGGATGGAATCATCAAACACTCGAAAGGAAGATCAAGACCGATCCTGGGGGATCCTGAGCAAAAGGCGACGACTCTTGAGGGCCAGGTCGTCCGGCTTGCAGATATTGTCGCGTATGTGAATCACGATCTGGATGACGCCTTGAGGGCTGAGATTCTAAATTACCACGATATTCCCGATGATATTCGGAATAACGTGGGAGACAGTCATGCCGGGAGAATTCACAGACTCGTTGAGGATATTATCTATACCAGTCTTGATGCCGGTCTATCCGAAATCAGGTTGAGTGAGGAGATGCTGGAGAGAGTGGATAAACTGCGTGCGTTCCTCTTCGAGCGTGTTTATGATTTGCCCCGGTTCAGGCAGGAATTCAGGCGCGTAAAGAAAATCATAGGAGATCTTTACGCTGTGTTTATGGAAGATGATACTGTCTTTTGCCGTGAATTGGGTGTATTCCAGGCGGGCTCTTCTCGGGAACGCCAGGTGTGTGATTACATTGCGGGAATGACCGATCGTTATGCCCTGGATCTTTACAGCCGGCTGTTCCTTCCCCGGCCATGGATGAAGGTCGGAGGATCTGCTCCCAATCAATATGCGCCTTGACAGGGAATTTTTCCGCGTGGTATCGGTTGCTTGCTTTTCATGGAGGTATTTTCTCGATGAGTAGGTCGGGATTCCACTCCCGACAGGGTTTGCACACAGATGCGGGGTATGGGAACACGACCCAGCATGCATTTGTCACCAGGACTTGTTGAGAAGTTCCTCATGGAGAACAAGCGGATATTTCGCGGTTGCATGTGCAGAATTACAATACTGCCTTTTCGCGCCGTCAAATACATTTAGATGGCTTTCGTGGTTCGATACCACCACGAACGATGTGCCATTCAAGCCTCGGGATCTGTGAGAGAAACCATATGAAAAAAGCAAAAAAAAGCCTCGATCGGGAACAGGACGATAGCAGACCTTCCAGGAATCTGGGAATCCTCTCGGAGGAAGAAGAACTTGATGAAGACATCATCGACCTTGAGGATATCATTGAACTCGGACTCGAAGAAAAAGCTGCAAAACCTGATGCAGATGAAGAAATCCTGGATGCGGATGGAGAACTGGACCTGAGTGCTCTGGACGTGGACCAGGATGATAGAGAGGCAGACACTCTCGAGGCGGATTTGTTAAAAGAATTCGGATTTGACGAGACGGTCGAACTTGAACCGCAACTTGAGCAGGAGAGCCGCTCTCATGGCGGGGACAAAGGAGGGAACATCCATTCTGGGACCTCCAGGAAAGAGGAAACGGGGTCACTGGAGGGACTGGATTCTGATCTCGATTTTCTATTGAAGGACGGAGAGAAGGACGACTTCGAAAAGCTCCTTGACATGGGAGATGACAAAAAGGTGGGCTCCAGCGGCGGGGAGCGACTGCCTGCGGGATTGGAAACGAAGGCAACCGCCGCGTCCATATCGGAAGAAGTGCCAGTGATGGCGGAACCATACGAGTTCCGGGACCTCGATGAATTGATCGATCAAATCGAATCGAAGCTGACTCAGACAATAAGGGAGATCGTGGAGGCCAGGCTGCCGGATATTGTACGGACTCTGCTTCGCGAAGAAATCGAGAACCTAAAGAAAGATTTTTCCTGACATCACGGACTCTGCGTGCTTTTTCAACAGGCAAGTCGGGATTTCAATCCCGGCAGCCTTTGCACGGGGGTGAGGTGTATGAAAACCCCATCTGCAAAGCTGCCGTGATGTACACCTATCGAGAAGCTGCAAGATCGCCGTATTCGCTTCTGCGGCGGGGCGGTAGGACACTTCGGATTCTCTGCCGGTTGCCGATGTCTTGCTCGACAGAAGCAGGGGTATATGAGCCTTGAGGGAGCATTCGTATGAGTGAAGGCATAATGCCTAAAGCATACACATTCAAAGAGGTGGAATCCCGCTGGTACAGGCATTGGGAGGAGCAGGGCTATTTCCGGGCGAACGAGAACAATGCGAAGCCTTCCTTCAGCATTGTCATTCCTCCTCCCAACGTGACCGGGCAGTTGCACATGGGACATGCACTGAACAACACCCTCCAGGATATTCTTTGTCGATATAAGCGCATGAAGGGTTTTGAGGTCTTGTGGGTTCCCGGAACCGATCACGCGGGCATTGCCACACAAAACGTCGTAGAGCGTCAGCTTGCCCAGGAGGGAACTGATCGGCACAGTCTTGGAAGAGAAGAGTTTCTAAATCGGGTATGGGACTGGCGACAGAAATACGGCGGAATCATCATCAATCAGCTGAAACGGCTTGGAGCTTCATGCGACTGGTCACGAGAGCGTTTTACGATGGATGAAGGCCTCTCCAGGGCGGTTCGAGAGGTTTTCGTGCGCCTCTACGAAGAGGGACTGATCTACCGGGGCAAGCGAATGATCAACTGGTGCCCTCGATGTATGACCGCCCTGGCTAATATCGAAGTGGAAGGAGAGGAACTGGACAGCCACCTCTACCATATTCGCTACCCACTGGCGGTTGGGAAAGGAGCCCTTGTGGTGGCGACAACGCGACCTGAAACCATGCTCGGAGACACCGCGGTTGCCGTTCACCCTGAAGATCCCCGCTATAAGGCACACATAGGCAAGGTAGTGATCCTCCCCATTCTGAAGCGGCACATTCCCGTCATTGGGGACCCATATGTGGATCGTGAGTTTGGCACTGGTGCGCTCAAGATTACCCCTGCCCACGACTTCAATGATTTTGAGATCGGCCGGAAACACCATCTGGAGTCTATTCAGGTCATCGCAGAAAACGGAACCATGACCCATGAGGCAGGACCTTACAGGGGAATGGACCGCTATGCCTGCCGCAGGCAGATCCTCAAGGATCTGGAAAAGGGGGGATTTCTTGCAAGAATCGAGAGTCACAAGAACCGCGTGGGCCACTGCTATCGGTGCAAGAGCGTGGTGGAGCCGATGCTCTCCCTCCAGTGGTTCGTCGCCACGCAACCCCTTGCCCAAAAAGCCATGGAGGCGGTTCGGGAAGGCAGAACCCGTATCGTTCCTGCAAAATGGGAGAAGGATTACTTCATTTGGCTGGAGAATCTCGAGGATTGGTGCGTGAGCAGGCAGATCTGGTGGGGGCACCGCATTCCCGCCTGGTACTGCAAAGCATGTGAGAGAACCATTGTCTCCATGGAAGACCCCACTGCTTGCCCCGACTGCGGAAATGACCACCTCGAGCAGGACCCGGACGTGCTCGATACATGGTTCAGTTCCGCGCTCTGGCCTTTCTCGACCTTGGGATGGCCGGATCGGACACCGGACTTGAACAAGTTCTATCCCACGTCGGTGCTGGTCACGGGTTTTGATATCCTCTATTTCTGGGTAGCCCGCATGATGATGATGGGTATCCACTTCATGAACGAGATTCCTTTCAATGATGTGTATGTCCATGCTCTCGTTCGGGATGCTCAAGGTCAGAAGATGAGCAAGTCCAAGGGGAATGTTATCGATCCCCTTATCATGATGGATCAGTATGGAACGGACGCCCTTCGGTTCACTCTCACCGCTTTTGCCGTTCAGGGTAGGGATGTGAAGCTCTCCCCCGAACGTATCGAAGGCTACAAGCACTTTGTCAACAAGATCTGGAATGCGGCCCGGCTCGTCCTCATGAATCTCGATGGAAACCAGGAGCCTGTCACAATTCCTCTGCATCCCTCCAGCCTCATCCACCGCTGGATTCTCAGTCGCCTGCAGCGGGTCGTAGACGAAGTGGACGAGGCCATGGAAAACTACCATTTCAACCAGTATGCAAGCTCTCTCTATCAATTCCTCTGGCATGAGTACTGCGACTGGTACCTCGAAATGGTGAAGCCTGATTTCTACGGGACAGACCCCGAAGCCAGATCCCTTGCCCAGGCAGTCTCTGTGACAGTCCTCGAGCGGGTGCTCGTTCTTCTTCATCCCATCATGCCTTTTGTGACGGAAGAGATCTGGCAGAAGCTTCCCCACAAGGGGAATTCCATTATGAAGAGTTCCTTGCCACGGCCGGAACCGGAGCGGTTGGATCCCGAAGCTGAAGCACAAATGGATTGCCTTATGGGTGTGATCAGCGGAATTCGAAATATTCGGGGAGAGATGAACGTTCCGCCGGCAACGCGGGTGGAAGTGAAGTGCTGGTGTGACGACACCATGGAAAAAGAGCTCCTCTTGCGACACGGAGGAATGGTCTCCGATCTGGCCAAGGTATCCCGGCTGGAAATCGGAGACGCGGGTGACACGAAGCGACCGCGGGTTGCAGCGAGTACCATTGCCGGGAAGGTGGAAGTGTTCGTCCTCTTGAAGGACATCATCGATTTCGATGTTGAGGCCAGACGTCTAGAAAAAGAAATGGCAAAACTTGAAAGAGAATACGGCAGTACGCAGAAGAAGCTGTCCAACGAGGATTATCTCCAGAAAGCACCTGCTGAAGTCATTGAGAAGGAGAGGGAAAAGGGAGGCCGGTTGAGTGAGAAGATTGACAAGTTGCGTCATCAGATGAGTCGTATCAACTCCCTGAAAGCAAACGCCGCCGCAAAGGAGTGACATGAGCATGATCGGTCGGCTTGACAGTCTCATTGCTCTCGCATTACAGGAAGACATCGGTCATGGAGACATTACCACTGATGCCACCATTTCTTCGGATGCCCGTGGCAAGGCGGTGGTTTTCGGTCGAGAGTCATTCGTGCTTTCCGGTTCCTATCCCTTTCGCAGGGTTTTCGAGCTCCTTGACTCCGACGTCCGCATTCGGAGTGCTTTCACGGATGGTGACACCATTGAAGCCGATGTGCCCGCTTTCACACTGGAAGGATCAATGAGGGCACTGCTCTCGGGGGAGCGCACTGCTCTCAACCTCCTTCAAAGGCTCTGCGGCATTGCAACCCTCACACGCCGGATGGTCGATGCCATGAGCGGAGGTTCCTGCCGACTGCTGGATACAAGAAAGACCACTCCCCTCTGGAGGGAACTTGAGAAAGCAGCTGTCCGCCATGGAGGGGGAGTGAACCACCGTTTTGGATTATTTGACGGAATTCTCATCAAGGATAATCATATCGCCGCCGCCGGAGGAGTGCGGCAGGCGGTGGAGAGGGGGCGAAGGCATGCCGCCCACCTTCTGAAGATCGAAGTGGAAGTGGAAACCATCGAGGAGTTGGAAGAAGCCTTGGATGCCGGTGCCGATGTGATCCTTCTCGACAATTTCTCCCTGGAGATGCTCCGGGAAGCAGTGATTTGCAACCGGTCCCGGGCTTTACTCGAAGCCTCCGGAGGGGTGACGCTCGAAAGAATCGGTCAAATCGCTGAAACCGGTGTGGATTTCGTCAGTTGTGGGGCCTTGACTCACTCTGCCCGGGCCATCGATATCAGCATGGAAGTCAACTTCCCCGAAGCGTGGCTGGAAGTATGAAGAATATCGTCTCCTCCCTTTGCCTCCGCCCCCCGAGGCTGCTTGCACCTCACCCTCTTGACAAGCAGGTGGGGATTCCAATCCCGGGAGCTTTTGCGCCAGGGTGTCGGGTATGGAAACCCGACCTACAATCCTGTCATTACCTGGATCTATTGAGAAATTACCCTGAACCATGAAAAGCGACGGACTTACCACAGAAATCACGGAGTCAGCTGAGACTTGCCGAAATACGTTTCTTAGCTGAGAATTCCACTGGAGAGTATGGAAAAAGGGTTTTCATGGAGCATGGTGCGGGACGGCTTCAAGGCTGCCTGGCCCATATGCCTCGGATATCTTCCCATTGGCCTTGCCTTTGGAGTGCTCGCCCAGAAGGCGGGTCTGCGCCCCCATGAAATCGGGCTCATGTCCCTTCTCGTTTTTGCCGGCAGTGCCCAGTTCATAGCGGTTTCCATGCTGTCCGGCGGTTCATCGGCTTTTCCCATTATCATCACCACTTTCATGGTGAACTTGAGACATCTGCTTATGAGCTCCGCTTTGAGCGTTCACCTGAGTCGCGATGCCCGCCCACTCTTCCTGACGGTATTTGCATACGGAGTCACCGATGAGAGCTTTGCGGTGAATACGGCCAGGTTCAGAGAGGGAGCATGGGACTCGGGGAGGGCCCTCGTGGTCAACCAATTTTCCAACGCGGTCTGGGTTCTAAGCACGGTGCTCGGAGGATATGGGGGGCAGTTCATTCCAGAGGGAAGCCTAGGCATGGATTACGCCCTCAGTGCCATGTTTCTCTGTCTCCTGGTCTATCAGCTCCGGGGGAGAGTCTACGCATTCACAGCCGTGATATCAGGGGGCCTCGCCATTATCGGAGCGGTTCTGATACCGGGAAATGCATACGTGATCATTGCATCCCTTGTCGCTGCTACGGCTGGATTCGCTATCAAGCAGCACCTTCGTGGAAAGGCGGCATCCGTTGACCCATCCTGAATACTTGATCCTCGTCCTGGGAATGGGGATTGTCACGTATCTGCCGAGGTGGCTTCCCGTCATCCTTCTCACACAACGCAACCTGCCGGAATGGTTTGTTGAATGGCTCAATCTCATCCCCGTGGCCATCCTGAGTGCTCTCATCTTCGGTGAGCTCTTCGTCTCCAGTGGTTCCCGCCATCTCGATTTTCTCAACACCAAGTCCCTCGCTGCCATCCCGACTTTCCTGTTTGCCATCAAGACCAAATCCCTTGGGGGAACCGTCGTCCTGGGGATGCTGCTGTTCTGGGCCCTGGAGAGGGTTCTCTGATCTGCGTGTGCCGTGAGTTTGTCTTTCCCGGTCTCCTGGATGTCGCAGAGGGATACGCTTTACATTGGGAGGCATTCACCATGAAATCCCTGGTCAGGGATTTCATGATTGCATTTCTTGCGCCGGACGTATATGAAATAAATTAAACACCCTACACGTGAGATTGACACGATCCTCTGAGACCAGCGAGAATATTCCCATATGGAAACAGGGGTACGTTTTAGAACATTGACCGCTTTCAGGATCTGTGGCACTTCAGCTGCCTCGCCGCCCTATGCCTGGTTCCTCCGTCTTTCCATTTTGCCGCCCATGTCAATCTCAGCCCTACGAAAGTGGATTATCCACAGCCGATCACCATTTCAGTTTACGTTACGCAATTTGCCGTGAGGTTTTCTCATGAATCCGTTGTCCACTGGAACCGAATCCTGAAAAGGAGGGCACGGAAATCTTGGAGGCAAGATAGCGAACGGGTTTTGAAGGGGGAATCACCCTCTTCAACAACGAGGACAAACTATGCGGACCGAAGGAAGACCCTTTCTTCTGACTGCGCTCTGTCTCTTCATCTCCCTCCTGCTCGCCATCAACATCTTCATAAGATGCATCCCCGTCCGTGCTCATGCCTCTGAAGCTGAAGCCGCCAAGGATGCGGAATGGGCGGCGCGAGTCGTATCCGTCGAGGGAACCGTCGAAGCCAGAAGAGCTTCTGAGACGACTTGGTCACCCGTTCATTTGGACGACACCTATCGCGAGGGGGATATGGTTCGCGTGGGGGAGAACAGCAGGGCGGCGGTTGTGCTCCAGAACGGCTCCGTCCTCCGGCTCGACCAGAATACCGTCATCACCTTTGTCAGTGCGGACAGGGAAGAGACGCTCCTCCTGAGGGTGATCGGCGGGTCCATTCATTTTTTCAGCCGAAAACCGAAAAAGCTCAAGGTCATCACACCGTTCATGAATGCCGCCATTGGAGGAACCGAGTTCGTCATCAAAGTCGATTCGGGGGGCTCCTCAGTCTCCGTCTTTGAAGGAAGTGTGACGACTGAAAATGAAGTCGGAAGCCTGACGCTGACAGGCGGCCAGTCGGCTTTCGCACGGGAGGGGAGTGCTCCCGAGTCCTTTGTAGTCGTCCGCCCAAGGGATGCAGTGCATTGGGCCATATACTATCCGCCGGTGTTGGACTTTCAGCGCCATGATTTTGCAGTCAGAGACCATGGGGACTGGGCCGCCGACGTTGGAAGGTCCATCGAGAGCTACTGGGAAAATGACATAGCCTCGGCATTCTCATCCCTTCCGAAAACCTCGGACGGTATCCTCGATCCCCGTTTTTTCACCTATCGAGCAGCACTTCTGCTGTCCGTCGGACGGGTGAACGAGGCGGAAACCGACATCGCCCGTGCTTTGGAGATCGACCCCCTCCATGCCCCGGCGTTTGCGCTTCAATCCGTCATCGCCGTGGCTCAGAACGAGAAACAGAAGGCCCTCGAACTCGCAAGGAAGTCCACCAGAACGGACCCTGTTTCTTCAGGCGCCCGTGTGGCCCTCTCTTATGCTCAGCAGGCCCACTTCGACATCAAAGGCGCCCTGGAAAGCCTCAAGAATGCGGTCCGGCTCAGCCCCGGCAATCCACTGGCCTGGGCCAGGCTTGCGGAGCTGCGGCTTTCCACGGGAGACCTCGATGGAGCCATGGAGGCCGCACGGCAGGCGGCCACCCTGAACCCGAACCTCGCAAGAGTCCAGACGGTCCTGGGAT
>JAAYUJ010000562.1 GCA_012517775.1 Deltaproteobacteria bacterium | reverse complement strand
CGCCTCCGATGTGAAATCCGCCGGATCGAGAACCCTGACACTCTCCGGACTTACCTGATTCCATACGGAGAGGACATTGAGTGCCTTCCGTGTCGTCTCGTCGCCCTGGACGCCCAGTTTGATTCCCGGTTGGGAATTGACCATTGTTGCAACCATGGTCTCCAGCGGATAACGCGGGGCATCGACGATCATCGTGTCGACTTCCTCCAGACTTGCCTTGGAGAATAAATACGGCAGAGGATGTCCCTCGATTTCCTTGAACCCCAGAAAAACATCCAGTTCTCCCTCATGGAGCCATGTGCGTATCTGCTCCCTCATGCCCGAGTGATCTCCCCTCTCGTCCGGTTTCTCCAGGGTTTCTAGCAACCAACCGGCCCCAGGGCTTCGTTCCGTTGTCTGAGAGGCCTCAAACCCCTGGCCGGGACGACCATGAGACAAAGCCAGCAGAGGACTGGGACCCATGTCCTTTATTTTCTGGGTAAAGTCGGTTACCACTTGGACGAATTTCTGGGCCTCCGCCGAAGAAATCCAAGCCAAATGGAGCCTTCCGCCCATTCCGACAAAGTCCAGGAGTTCTTGTAAGAATCGGATCCGTTTGATGGTCATGTAATTACCGTACAGGTAATGGCAGTCTCCGACGTGTCACCCGCCCACGAGCACCCCGTCCGCACCGCTCTGAAATGCCCTCAGAACGTGGTGGGGCGATACGGTGGCAGAGCACATCACCCGGACGGGCCGCACATTGGGGGGGTACTGGAGGCGGCTGACCCCTGCAAGATCGGCTGCACCGTACGCACACCAGTTACAAAGAAAGGCCAGTATCTTGGGCTCGAAAATTTCCGCTTTCATGTTCTCTCCCGATTCGATTCTCATTAGGCTGCCAGGATAGACTTGATCTGGGCGTACATCTGTTTGTGGCTGAAGCCCATGAGGGAAGGGGCCTCCGACGGACACGCCGCTGCACAGGCTCCACATCCCTTGCAAAGGACCTCCGCGACAACGGCCACTTTGCGCTCCTCATCGAACGTAATGGCTCCGTAAGGGCAGACACCGAGGCACGCCAGGCATCCGGAACAAAGGGAGGGATCAATGGTGCTGACGATACCTCCAACTTCGATACTGTCCTTCGCCAGGACGCCCATCGCTCTCGAAGCGGCGGCCCGGGCCTGGGCGATACTCTGCTCCAGGGGTTTGGGGTAATGGGACATACCGCACATGAACACGCCGTCAGTGGCAAAATCAACCGGGCGCAATTTCTGATGGGCTTCCAGAAACCAGCCGTCCTCGTCCATCGGAACCTTATAAAACTGGGCCAGGCTGAAATCCTTGTGGGATTCGATGGCGGTGGCCAGGCAGAGCATGTCCACATCGATGGCAACCTTCCGCCTGAGGACATGGTCGTTGAATTCGACCCTTACCCGATCCCCATTGGGGGTTGCCACCGGCAAATCAACCAGAGGGCATCTGACGAAAATGACTCCTTTTCTTCGCGCCTCCTGATACAGTTCCTCCCTTGTTCCATAGGTGCGTATATCACGATACAGGACAAACACATTCACGTGCGGGTTCCGCTCTTTCAATTCCAGAGCGCTTTTGACTGTGTGTGTGCAACATACCTTGGAGCAATACGGCCGGCTGTCGTTTCTGGACCCGACGCACTGGATGAAAGCTACTGTATCGAGCCGGGTCAACCGGGGATCATCCTTCTGAAAAAGTGCATCCAGTTCAAAGTGGGTGAGGACAGCAGGGTGTTCCCCGTACAGGTACTCCTTGGGCTTATGTTCAGTCGCTCCCGTTGCGAGAATCGTCACGCCGTGCTCAAGAGTCTCCACGGAAGAAGCATTCTGAATGGTGGTCTTGAAATTGCCGACGAACCCCTCAACGTTCACAATACGGGAATTCAGATGCACCGTGATGAGTTTGTTGGTACTGACGGAACCGACGATTTCTTCCAGGAAAGGGGAGACCCTTTCCCCGGTGTAAACTTTGTAAAGCTTTTTCGCGTTGCCCCCCAGAGAGTCGGACGCCTCCACCAGATGTACCGGATAACCCTGGTTGGCCATGGCGAGGGCGGCACTCATGCCCGAAACACCGCCGCCGACAATCAGGCCGGCACGGTTGACGGTGAGCCCGGTCTGTTGAAGGGGGCTCAGAAGGGCGCTCTTGGCGACAGCCATGCGCACCATGTCCTTGGCCTTTAACGTAGCAGCGTTTGGGTCATGAGAATGGACCCAGGAATCATGATTGCGGATGTTGGCCATCTCGAACAAATACTTATTGAGCCCTGCATTGATGAGGGTTTGCTGGAAGATCTCCTCATGGGTGCGGGGCGTGCAAGCTGCCACGACCACCCTGTTCAGACTCTTTTCCCTGATGATCCCGGTCATCCGATCCTGGGTATCCTGGGAACAGGAAAACAAATTGTCCTCCACATAGACGACATGGGGCAGTGTCCTGGCGTACTCCACCACTTCCGGCACATTGACAACCCCTCCGATGTTCACCCCGCAGTTGCAGACAAAAACGCCGATTCTGGGAGGTTCTCGGGAAACATCCCTTTCGGGAGGTGACTCGATGACTCTTGTTTGAGTGTGACGGGATGCCGCAAGATTCTCCGTAGCCGCGCAGGCGGCGGCGCTCGCCTCCATGACCGAGTATGGAATGTCCTTGGGACCGGTGAAGGCACCGCACGCATAGATCCCTTTGCGAGAGGTCTCCACAGGCGTGAAGGCTCCCGATTTGACGAAGCGGTTTGAATCGAGTTCCACACCGATGCGCTGCGCCATCTCCACAACATCTCTGTTCATGGATATGCCTACAGACAGGACCACCATATCGAAGACTTCCTCCCGCAGTTCTCCGCTTTCGTCCGCGTATGGGATGATAAGGTCATGAGTCCCGGGGACTTCGTCGATGGTATGGACACGGGACCGGATGAACCGGATCCCCAGTTCAAATCTTGCCCGCATGTAACTCTTCTCGAAATCCTTGCGATGAGTTCGCATGTCCATCAAGAAGATTGCGGTATCGAGACTGTTATTGGAATGCTCCTTGGCCACCATGGCCTCTTTAATGGCGTACATGCAGCAGACGCTGGAGCAATAGGAATTATCGCAACGGTTGATGTCCCTCGAGCCCACACACTGGAGCCACGCAATGCGCTGCGGCTCTTTGTGGTCGGATGGTCGGACGAGGTGCCCCTCCGTCGGTCCCGAAGCCGAAAGGAGACGTTCAAATTCCATGGCCGTGACCACATTGGGGTACCTGGAATAGCTGTAGGTGTCATAGGCGGTGGGATCGAAGGGCTCAAAGCCAGGGGCCATGATCACTGCGCCCACTTCGATCTCTTTCACCCTGGGCTGATCGTCGTGGATGACGGCATTGGCAATGCATGCATCGACACACTGGAGGCATTCGCAACAGACCATGCAGTCGAGGCATTTCCGCGCCTCGGCCAGAGCCTGTTCCTCCGTCAGGCCGAGTTCCACCTCGCGCATCGTTTTTATACGTTCCGACATGGGGATGGTCGCCATCTGCGCCCGGGGGGTTTGCTCAACGCCTGCCGGGACAGGACGGAAGGTCTCCTGTGGACACTCGGGCTTCTCGCGGCCGGCTGCTATGTCCTCTCCCTTGATGTATCTGGAAATGGAAATGGCCGCCTCCCTGCCGTGGGAGACCGCACCAATGGCAACCCACGGGCCCGTCTGTGCGTCGCCGCCTGCAAAAACCCCTTCACGGCTGGTGGCGAAAGTGACGGGGTCCGATTCGATGGTTCCCCATCGGGTCAGATTGACCCCGCCGGAATCCAGAAGAAAAGACGATTCAGGTGTTTGCCCGATGGCAGGGATGATGAGATCAGCCTCCTCCACGAATTCACTGCCTGGAATCGGTATCGGCCGTCTTCTGCCGGAAGAATCCGGCTCGCCCAACTGCATCTGAATGCACTGCAACCCGATGACCTCACGATCCTTGGTCAAAACCTGTTGCGGAGCGGTGAGATAGCGGATCTCCACCCCTTCCGCCAGGGCGTCCTCCACTTCGTTTTCCCGGGCGGGCATCTCGCGGCGGGTACGGCGATAGAAAATGCTCACCTTTGCAGCACCCAGACGCACCGCAACCCGGGCTGCGTCGATGGCCACATCGCCACCGCCCACGATGATCACGCGCCCT
>JAAYUJ010000561.1 GCA_012517775.1 Deltaproteobacteria bacterium | reverse complement strand
CCATATCACCAGGCTTTTGGGTACCTCGTGCGTGTCCATTGGTGGAGGGAAAGGGTGGACGGGCTTGTGATCTCCAATGGGATGGAGACGAAGGGGAGGAATCTCACGGTTTGGGTTCCCCATCATCGGGTTTCGGAAGCCATCGGGCCCAGCCGGGCCAACTTGCAGCATTGGAACACCCATTGGTCCTTCAATGAGACGACAGTGAAGGGAATGGCAGGAGAAGGGGAACATTATCTCAAAATCGTGCTGGAGTGAACGCTGAACGAAGCAGGCATTTCGCCTGTGAGAACGAGAAGATCGCTGTTGTTGCGGTAACTTCTCAAAAAGCCCAGCGACGACCGGTCTGTAGGTCGGGTTTCCATACCCGATACCATGGAGCAAAGGCTGTCGAGATCGAAATCCCGACTTGCCTGTTGAGAAAGTTCTCGTTTCGGGTTCATATGGCGGCAGCGCACAGCTTCGGGCGATGTTCTGCCCGGAAGAGAGAGGGGGAAAGCACGCATCCGGGTTATCCGGGTACATTTCAATCGCCGGGATGGATTGATTCATGGAAGAACAGAAGACGCCAGCAGGTTTCAAATCAGGTTATGTGGCCCTCATAGGCGCTCCCAATGTGGGGAAGTCCACGCTTCTCAATCAGATTCTCAGGGAGAAGATTTCCATCACCACACCAAAGCCTCAAACGACGAGAAATCGAATTCTAGGGATCCTCACCGAGCCCGAGTGTCAGATGGTGTTTGTGGATACTCCAGGGATCCACAACGCCCGCGACCAATTTAACAGGATCCTAGTGGATACGGCCCTTTCCACGCTGAGCGAAGTGGATGCAGTGTGCTTTCTCATGGACGCGTCCGGAAGCGATCGGGAAGTCAACGATTTCATTATGGAGAATCTCAAACGCGTCAAGAGCCCGCTCATACTGACCATCAACAAGATCGATACCATTCGGGAAAAGAGCCGGTTGCTGCCGCTGATTGAGTACTGCAGAAGCCTCCTTCCATTCGAGGCAATCATACCCATTTGTGCCCTCAGCGGTGACGGTGTGCCCGAACTCCTGGACGAAGTGAGGAGACTGCTGCCGGAAGGCCCCCGGTATTTTCCGGAGGATTACCTGACAGATGTGCCCGAACGCTTCCTGGTATCCGAGATCATCCGGGAGAAGGTTTTTCACCTCGCCCACCAAGAGGTTCCCTATGCCGTGGCTGTGATGGTGGAACAGTTCATCGAAGAGCCCGGCAGAAACCTCATCCGCATCGAAGCTACAGTAAATGTGGAGAGAGACTCTCAAAAAGCCATCATCATCGGGAAGAAGGGGCAGATGCTCAAGGAGATCGGCAAACAGGCCCGCAGGGACATCGAGGTACTTCTGGGATGCCGGGTCTACCTGGGGCTTTTTGTGAGAGTTCAGAAAAACTGGAGAAAGGATCGACGGGCCCTTCTCGAATTCGGGTACCATCCGAAGCATTGAGAATCTCTTCGCATTCTCCGTAACCTTCGCGGTATCAAAAGATTCTTCGCTGCAGCTACACTTTGCGGTTGAGGGACTATTTCTTCCCTGGCCACATTGCGCAGATGGTTGTCCCTCCACGGGGGAAGGATTTCACGACGAAGCTCCCGCCGGAGAGTTCCGTCCTCTCTTTCATGCTTGCCAGCCCGAGTCCGACTTCGCAACCTTTCCCAGCGAGGTCCCTTTCGAAATCGATGCCCCGACCATCGTCCTGTACCTGAAGCCGAATCTGGTTTTCAATACTCAGCAGCGATATGCGAACGAATCGTGCCCCGCTGTGCTTGGCCACATTGTTGAGAGCCTCCTGGATGATTCTGAACACGATAATCTTCAGGGGAACGGGAATTTCGTCCTCACGGACATCGATCTCCCTTTCCACCGTGATGTCCGTATAGATAGCGTTGAACTCCCGGCAAAACCAGTCGATGGTAGGCAAAATGCCGAGATCATCCAGGAGGGAAGGTCTCAAATCCTTGGATATGCGTCTCACCTCTTTCAGCGTATTCTGTACAATGGGGAGAAGCATTTCCAGTCGCTCCGCAACTGCTGTTTCCTTTCCTTTGGCCATAAGCCGGAGGGATGTCTCCACCCCGAACTTGATGGCTGTCAGGTGTTGGCCGACACTGTCGTGAAGCTCGCCGGCAATTCTTTTCCGCTCTATTTCCTGGGCGGAGAGAAGCTGGGAAGACATGTGTCGGAGTTGCTTTTCGGAGTCTCGAAGAGCATCTTCGGCGATCTTTCGATCAGTGATGTCTTCATAGGTCATGAGAATCCTGCCGTTGCCTATGAGGACGGAGCGGATATGAGTGATTTTCTTCGATCCGTCCCTGCAGCGGACTGTTACGGTCCGATCCCTCACTCTGCCAGCTTTTTCCCCGCTGAGGAGGTCCCGATTCCAGAGAGAGACGCAATTCTCCCTGTAATCAGGATCGGGAAATGCCAGTTCATGCCAGCTGCGAATATCAGGCACATCGTCGAGGCTGTAGCCGAAGATTTGATTGAACCTCGGATTGACATACTCAATCTGATGCGCAGCGTTGGACAGAGTGATTCCGAATGGGGCAAGCTCAACGAGCAGGCGGAAGCGGTTTTCGCTCTCCTGGAGAAGCTTCTCTTTCACCACCATTTCATCTACGGCTTGGCGAAGCTCCTGGAGCACCATGGAGAGTTGCCTGTTCTTCTCTCTGAGATCCGCAATGGTCGCCTTTTCCGATTCGTGGAGACGCTGGCTGAGGTACCGAGCCATGTCATAGGCTATTACAGGCCACCGAAGCAGAAGGGATTCAAAAACCTCCCGGTTCATGAGGATCAGACGTGTTGGAGTACGGGTTCGGACCGTTGCGGTTCGCAGGCCGTCCGGGATGAGAAAGCTCATCTCGCCTATGTGCTCTCCAGGACCACGAGTATTCAGCAAACGCTCGTCCTGGGTACCGTAAGCCTTGATCACCTCCAGTTCGCCTTCGCAAACGATGTAGAAACAATCCCCGGGGTCTCCTTCATAAAAGAGTACCATGGAAGACGGATAGACATAGTTGGGCAAGGTTTTTAAAAGCTCTATCAATTCACCTTGCGGGACCGACGCAAAAAGAGGGGTTTTGATAAGGGGAGGTCCGTTCATGAGAAACCTTCAGGTTGAGAAAAACACGATACAGCAGAGGGACCATTACTTGCTCAGCATCCGGGACCGGCTCAGCCGTGGGCTCACTTCTGCCACCATGGCTTGGGAAGCTTGGACGATCCGCTTTCTTCCTCACGACCAGAAGGAGATTTGAGTGCCTCGGCAATTCTCCTGCTCATATCGGAATACCCCGACTCGGTCGCTTCCAATCGTCTATGATAAGACTCAATTCGATCTTCTATTGCGGAGGTCTTTTCCTGCAGTTCACGGATCGAACTTGCCAGGGTGAAATGGATCTCTCTTTCTTTTCTCAATTCGCCGAGTTCGATGAGCAAATTCTCATACTGCTTTCTGTCGATTGCGATCGTGTCCTTGAATGGCTCGCTTCTGTGGTGAGGCGAAATTCCCAGATTCCCGGGATTCGCTCCTTTGAGACGGGAAGCATGGACGGCGTTGATTTCGGAAACCAGAACGTAGGTTCTGGCACCATGCTTCATTTTTGTCAGCAACCCCTTTGCAAAATAGCGCTGAATGGTCTTTGTGGAAACCCCAAGCGAACGGGCGGCTTCCCGAACGGTGATCTCCTGAACTGAACGCTTCTTGTCCATATGAATCCTCCTCTCGAGGAGTAATATTGTCAAACGTTGCTTTTCCCATAAAGGGAAAAATCGCCTCCGGTATTCCATTGAAGAGGTCCGGGATTCATCTTATTAATCGTGGTATTTGGCTTCACGATTGGTATAAGGTATAT
>JAAYUJ010000560.1 GCA_012517775.1 Deltaproteobacteria bacterium | reverse complement strand
AGTCTGATGGAGCAGAACGTTGATGTCGATGATGGACATGCGGTCATCCAGCAGATGACGGTACTTGGGAGATACCTTCTCGAAATGTGCACTGCATTCGGCCAGTTTCAGAAGGTCAAAACCGGTGTCGCGGTTTGTGCCGCGCAGGGTGACCACGAGAGGCTCAATGGCAGGGTGGGAACTGCGGTACGCCCAAGGTGACAGGCAGGTATCCACAATGTCCACACCGGCCTCGATGGCCTTGAGCAGGGCGAGATCCGCCATACCTGAAGTGAAGTGGCTGTGTAGATGAATTGGGGGTTTGACGTTCTCTTTGAGGGCCTTCACCAGATAGTAGGCATCATAAGGGGCGATCAATCCGGCCATATCTTTGATGCAAATGGTGTCCGCACCCATGTCTTCCAGTTGCTTGGCCTTCTTGACATAGTATTCCAGGTTGTAAACGGGTCCACCCATGCGTCGTTCCGTCAGGGAGTAACAGATGGTGCCCTGGAAGTGCTTGCCCAGCTTCTTGATCGGCTTGATGACAGTTTCGAAGTTCCGAAAATCATTGAGTGCATCAAAAGTACGAAAAACGTCTATCCCATTGATGGCAGCTCTTTCCGTGAAAGCTTCCGCAAAATCATCGGCGTAGTTTCTGTACCCAACGAGGTTTTGTCCCCGGAGCAACATCATCATGGGAGTCTTGGTGAGAACCTTTTTCAGTTGCCGGATTCGCTCCCATGGATCTTCGTTGAGGAAGCGGTGCATGGTGTCGAAGGTGGCTCCACCCCAGACTTCCATGGACCAGTAACCGATTTCGTTCATCTTTTCGGCGATGGGCATAAGGTCTTCCGTTCTCCCACGCGTGGCAAAAAGGGATTGATGACCGTCGCGGAAGGTCAGGTCGCCTATCTTGATGGGATTGTCCACTTTGACAGGCGGTTCGTCGATAAGCATCGCGATCAATGATGTACCGTGTTGCCTTTCCTTATCCATACTCATCTCCTTCTATTCCGTTTTAGAGATCCCACTCAGCTCACCCCAGCCAGCTTCAGCTCCAGCACCCATATCCGCATCAGAGGTCAAAGTACCGAAGAAATAGAATACTCTGGGAATCCCTGGGATATGGAGAATCGAACAGGCAGCTCACCCGACCGAGTGTTGCCGCCATACCGATCTTTTCCACTCAAAAGCTTTTTCACGAGCAGTTCCGTTGTTTCAGTTTGCCATGATGACTATTTCACGAGCCGCATCTGCCACATCCACCTTGCGTTCATAGCCGCCGTGCGCCCTGCCATTGCGTACGGACTATAGGCTGCACGAGGAATTTCAGCAAGCCTTTTCTGTTGAAGGGCTAACAGGGCTTCCTCTTCCTGGATGTAAGCAGTTATTGCAGAGGAAATCGCCGCGATTACGTTCTTCTTCAGCTCCATTCAGTCCTCCTCGTCAGTTACCACAGTTTCCATCCCTTCAGCGATCAAAGTCCCAACCGGCCGCTTATGGAGGTCATGGCAGCAATACTGAGCTCAATGAAGTCCATCAGCGGTATATCAATACGCTCGCAAAGCATGAGGTGCTCCCTGTTTACATTGCGCGCGAAATCCTTGCTCTTCATTCGCTTTCGTACGGATTGAGGGGTCAGGCTTCCGAGGTTCTTCCCAGGATGGACGAGTGCCGCGGCCACAATCAGGCCGGTTATCGTCTCAGCACAGGTCAAAGCAAAATCCAGTCTCGTTTCTCGTTGCAGCTTCAACGCTTCAGCGTTGTGGCGCAATATGGCATCACAACCTTCACCGGGAAAGCCACATGGCGCGAGGATTTCAACGGTCTTCAAGCCGTGACCGGCCGGATCATTCCGGGTGTATTCGAAATCGAGATCGTGCAGCAACCCTATCTGCCCCCAAAGCTCATCATCCTGGTGAAACTTATGGGCGAGCGCCCTCATAATCGCCTCAGTCGCATAACAGTGCTTTCTCAGGGTGTCCGCCTGTATGTGTTTTTCCAGCAGACTGATGGCTTCTTCCCTTGTCATGTCTTCTCATACCACTTTCCGGAAAATTGTCCCACTACGCCGCCTTGCGCGTCCTCTTCTTCAAGTTGCTGATCCTGCGCCTGAAAGCGTCTGCCAGCTTGGCATTCCCGCTTTCTTTCGCCTGTAAATGCTTCGCTTTGAGAGCTTTAATCTTGGCCTTGATGCTCCTGATATCGATATCCGCCTTTTTTGTCCTCGCCTCTTCGACAATCCCCTTCTCTTTCTTTATCGCGGCAATGAGCTCCATCTTGTTCATGCCGTGAACTCCGAAAATATTGCCAATACTGAGGGCCATTTCGCGAAGCTCTTTAGCGGTCATCTTATCGAGCGGCTTCTCTTTTTTGTCCTTCTCTTTCTTTTTACCCATTTATCTCCTTCTCCTTCTTTTCCAATTGATCCTGCCCCCTGCTCTTCTCCAGCATTTCAGCAATGTTGATGAAAGGTCTAAAGAGATCGATCGGTATAGGGAAGAGGGTAGTGGAATTGTTCTCCGCGGCGATTTCCCGCAGTGTCTGCAGATAGCGTAGCTGTAAAGCCACGGGGGCTTGCTGGATAGTCTGAGCGGCGTCCACCAGCTTGGCTGCCGCCTGGTATTCACCTTCAGCTCCGATCACCTTCGCGCGCCTCTCGCGCTCCGCCTCCGCCTGCTTGGCCATCGCCCGCTGCATTTCGATAGGAAGGTCGATCTGCTTGACCTCCACCACCATGACCTTGATTCCCCACGGCTCCGTGTGTCTGTCCAGGATTTCCTGAATGTGCGCATTGATCTTGTCGCGCTCCGCCAGCAAATCGTCAAGTTCCGCCTGCCCGCAGACGCTCCGCAGGGTGGTCTGAGCGAGCTGGCTCGTGGCATACAGATAATTCTCAACAGAGATCATTGCCTTCACGGGATCGACAACGCGGAAATAGATGACGGCGCTGACCTTGACCGAGACGTTGTCACGGGTGATGACATCCTGAGGGGGGACATCGGTAGCGATCAAGCGAAGACTCACCTTGACCATCCGGTCCACGTAGGGAATCAGCAGAATCAACCCCGGCCCCTTGGCCCGAATGACCCGGCCAAGCCGAAATATGACTCCCCGCTCATATTCGTTCAGAATGCGAATGGCGTTTGCGAGAAAGAGCACCACAAGAACGATGATCAACGCCAAGCCATATACCGACGGCATGCTTCCCCTCCCTGCTGTGTCAGATTCCTTTGCTCATAAAGGAATTAGAGAAATAATTCACTCTATGTAGCATCGATCTTCTTGACTTTCAACTTCAAATTGTCCACGGATACAACCTCCACCTTCTGACCCGCCGCAATGTGCTCATCCGATTCCGCATTCCACAGTTCCCCGGAGACAAAGACTTTGCCATGAGGATCCAGGTCTTTTGTTACTTCGCCAATGAGCCCTGCCATTGCATCTGCACCGATTTCCGGTTTGCGAATTTGCGCACGAAAAGCCATGGTGGCCACTGTCACAAAAAACACGGATATCACCACGACAGTAGGAACGAAAACGGATGAGGCTAAACGACTTGTGGATCCCGGAACCCTGAAAAGCATCAGTGATCCCAACACAAGACTCAGAACCCCTGCAAGACTCAGCATGCCATAGGAAGCGACTTTGATCTCCAGGAGGAAAAAGATAATGGCCAGGAGAATGAGAAGGACTCCTGCATAATTCACCGGAAGAGTCTGTAGTGCATAGAGGGCAAGCACGAGTGAAATCCCTCCGATGACTCCGGGAAGAATTGCGCCGGGTTGCGAAAGCTCGAAATAGAGTCCTGCCAGTCCAATCATCAGCAGCAGGTAGGCAATGTTGGGGTTGCTCACGGCCCGCAGGATCTTGTGCTGCCAACCCGGCGAAATGGTGCGCTCCTCCAGTCCCTGGGTAATGATTTTTTTCTTCTGCCCTTTCTTTTCTATTTCCCAACCGTCCAGCCTCTTTAGAAGCGCGGGAATGTCTGCGGCGACCAGATCGATCACATTCTCCGCGAAGGCTTCTTGCGCCGTGATGGAAACGCTCTTCCGCACCGCCTTCTCAAGCCAGTCTGCATTGCGGCCCTGTTGATCGGCAATGCTCCGGGCAAACGCCACCGTATCGTTCACCACCTTTTCGCTCATGGAAGAGGGAACGTCACCTCCACCTGTGGTGACGGGATGTGCTGCCCCTATATTCGTACCGGGTGCCATCGCCGCGATGTCTGCAGCAGCAGTGATGAAGACCCCGGCCGATGCTGCCTGAGCGCCGCTTGGATGGACATAGATGATGATGGGAACCGCCGCATTGAGAATGGCCTGGACAATGCCACGTGTTGCCGTGAGAAGTCCCCCTGGCGTATCCAGCAAAATGATCAGAAACGCGGCACCGTCCTGCTCAGAGCTGCTGATGGCGTATTCAATGAAGTCTTCAGCTCCGGGATTGATACTGTCCTGGATTCTAATGAGGTTGTAATGATTCGATGCGCTGGCGACACTGCCGTGGTGAAAAAGGAGAGGCATGGAGAAAAACAACGCCAGGGTGAATGCGCAACGCAAGATCGCAATCCTTGATAACATGTGATCACCCTCCTTCCTGCTCGTTGAGGATGCTGTATATCTCGTGCAAATCCTGCCAGACGGCGGCTTTTTGCGAGGGATTGCGAAGAAGATAGGCCGGATGAAAAGTGCAGATGAGAGGAATGCCACGCCACTGGTGGAGTCTTCCCCTCAGCCGCGAAACGGAGTTGGATGTTTCAAGAAGTGTCTGTGCCGCACAATTGCCAAGAGCACATATGATTTCAGGCTTGATGGCCATGAGTTGCTGAATCAGGAAGACCGAACATATCTCGATCTCATCGGCATTGGGGGTCCTGTTTCGGGGGGGGCGGCATTTAACCACGTTGCAGATGTAGACGTGGTCCCTTGTCAGTCCCAATGAGTCAATCATCTTGTTGAGCAGTTTACCGGCTCTCCCTACAAAGGGAATACCCTGACGATCCTCATCGAACCCCGGAGCTTCTCCCACAAAGACGAGCCGGGCCGTGGGCGATCCCTCTCCGAATACCAGATGACTGCGACCTTCATGAAGGCGACAGCGTCTGCATTCTCCAATCTGCTCCTTTATGGAAGCCAGCTTTTGTGCTGGGTCTATCCGGGGAATGGTGTCGCCAGAAGAAAGAGAGGGGAACTGGATGGAATGGGGAGAGCCTTTCGGAAAATCCTTCGCACCGGAAATGCGAAGGCTTGCCAAAAGCCATTTCAAATGGTGGACAGTCCCTGCCGTCTCTATGCTGAAATGCCTAAGACTCTCCATAGGTCCTTGTGTTTGCCAGAAGTGCCTCAATACGATCCAGTATCTCGCCCGCGACCCTTTCTTTTGCCATTCGGGGCAGCTCCTCGATGTCTCCGACCGGTCTTATGATCTTCACTTCGTTTGTGTCACAGCCGAATCCAGAGCCAGGGTTGCCGAGATTATTGGCTACGATGAAATCCAGTCTTTTCTGGACCAGCTTTTCTCTTGCGTTTTCAATGAGGTTTTCAGTTTCTGCGGCAAACCCTATGAGTACCTGGCCTTCAGAGCGCGATCGACCCAACCCGGCCAATATATCGGGATTTCTCAACAACTTCACGGAGAGATCTCCATCGAGCTTCTTGACCTTCTGAGGCAATGCCTCGGCAGGCCGATAGTCCCCGACCGCCGCTGCCATGATGATCGCGTCCATCCCGGGGGCGAGATCCAAGATGCATTCCTGCATCTGCAGCGCGGTGACGACCCGGTGCATGTTTACCCCATGGGGTGGTTGGAGGTAGGTCGGACCACTCACCAGGTGGACGTGAGCCGAACGGCGCGCAGCAACAGTGGCGAGCGCATATCCCATCTTTCCCGTGGACGGATTGCTGATGTATCTGACCGGGTCAAAAGCTTCCCAGGTTGGCCCGGCGCTCACCAGTATCCGCCTGTCTTTCAGAGTGGGCGGCGTCAGTACGCGGCAGGCGGTTTCCATAATGGCGGTCAGTTCCGCGAGACGGCCGGTGCCTTCCTCCTTGCAAGCGAGTTCGCCGGATTCAGGCTCGACGATATGGCACCCCATGTGGCGCAATGTCTCCAGATTCCTCTGGGTGACCTGATTCTCATACATCCTCACGTTCATGGCCGGACAAACCACAATGGGGGCAGTCGCAGCGAGAAGGACGGTTGTCAGATAATCGTCGGCGATGCCTGAGGCCATCTTGGCAATGAGGTTTGCTGTGGCTGGAGCAAGAACAATGAGGTGTGCCGCGCGGGCGACCTGAATGTGACCGATTTGGGACTCCAAGCCGAGATCGAACAGGTCGGTGCAGACGGGTTGTCCGGACAGGGTTTGCATTGTGAGGGGCGTGATAAAATTGCGGGCGTTGGCCGTCATGACTACCTGGACGTTCCCACCCGCTCTCACAAAACGGCGGACGAGTTCACCAGCCTTGTATGCAGCTATTCCTCCGCTCACTCCCAGAAGAATAGTTCTCCCTTCAAACATAACCGCCAGCATCCTGTTTAGTAGAGACTCTTTCGCATGAGAGGCAACTCGTTCGCCCGGAAGCTCCGTGCGCCATCAACATCGGGAGCAGCTGTCACCATTGAGCCTTCATAGGTCAGGAGAACTTGAAAATGCAGTTTCCCGTCAGATTTGGCCTGCCGCAGGAGCTACATAAATCTCCACATAAGTGTAATAGAGCTTCTCATACAAATTAATAATACATGTTTTTTCCGGCTTTTCATAGATGAGCACGGAGCGCTTGTAGCGGAATCCTCCCTTGGGCTTCCAGCTCTCGCGCGGCAAGGCCATCTGGAAGAAATTGACCACTGAATTCGGGTCCACTCTACCCCGCAAGGTCAGAAGACCGGCTTTCTCGTTTCCTGACTGGAAGATGTAGGATTCATCCGGAAGCAACTTCAGCTCAGATGGGGTTGGGATATCGGGGAAATCATAAAAATAGGGGCGAGGCGTGGAAGACAGCGCCGCAGGCGGAGGAGCGCCAGCTTGAGCCGGCTGGCCCTGCTGAGAGACGGGATTCGGTGGAGGAGCGCCGCGACCT
>JAAYUJ010000559.1 GCA_012517775.1 Deltaproteobacteria bacterium | reverse complement strand
TTGAGTTTCCAGCAGAAGAGGCCGAACGCCAGGTCGACACCGCAGTCAACTGGGGGCGATATGCTGAAATCCTGGCCTATGAGGACAATACGGGAACCATCTATCTTGAGGTCGGCGAAGGTATCCCTTACACTCTGCCGCAGCGCGGGGCTTTATGATAGCCAATGCCACTTCCTTGAGCATGTCATATCGGGCATTACTACTTGCTCATACATGTGACGAAAGCTGGAACCTGACTCCATGGGCAGGCGGTGCAACAAATCACGGCCGAGGTGTGCGAAAAGGAAAGGGGGAGTGAACATCCCCCCCTCAAGACTTCCGATCTCAATTCTTCGGAAGTTTCCCGCAAAGATCTTGCTTGCAAAGTACATGGAGAGATGTATCCGCTGTCAGTTGTTGTCCCTGGCCTCTGGTATGAGGCAGGTTCATAAGTGCCTGCTCCTTCTCCTTGAAGGGCATCCGGATCATGAAGCACCTCACGGTTCCTGATCAAAAAGAATATGAGTATAATATGAGCATTGCGCATAGAGGAAGTGCCCTGATACAGGCAGAGCCCATTCGAGCCTTTCTCGTGAATCCGAGTTGCCGCAAGAGCAGAGTGATCGTATTCGGCGACCCGAGGAAATTGTATGTTGAACATCTTCTCGCACAGACCCTAATCCACGGAGACAATCTTCACTTCGAAATGCAGGGTCTTGCCGGCAAGGGGGTGGTTGAGATCGACAGTGATCGTGTCCGGATCCACCGCTGTGATCTGGACAGGCATCGCCTGCCCCTGAGGCCCTCGAACCGCCAAAGTCATACCGATCTCCGGCTGAAGATCTCGCGGGAGGAGGGAACGGGGTATTTCTCTGAGAGCCTGAGGGTCGAATTCCCCATAGCCGTCCCTGGCAGCTACCGTCACGGACTTCTCATCGCCTGCCATAAGCCCCGTGAGTTCCTTCTCCAGGCCGGGAATGATCTGCTGTTCGCCATGAGTGTATCTGAGAGGTTCGGTGCCTTCGGAACTGTCAATCACTCCCCCATCCACACTGAGAGTGTACTCTAAAGATACCTTGCTGCCGTTCTCGATCCTCATCATGCCCCCGTTCTTTTCCGGAACAAGCCGGTGCCGTCAGTGTTGAAGCAGGAATACATGCATTCACGCGATCATTGTGTGGCCGTTTGTTTCCAATAAGAACCAAAATAAAGCGCCGCAAAGTCCGCGCTCATCCTTAGACCTCGCGGCGCCAAAAGAGCTCGCGTGCCAAACACTCTGCTGCTGCAAGATTCATCTGCAGCGTAAGCCGGGGCTCCAGAGAGGTCAACACATTTGTGAGGGAAAGAAGATTTTGTCATGACTTTCAAGCGGTATGATGTCAGATGAATTCCCCTATGCCTATCCCCTTTGTTTCATACCCCTCGATTTCCAACACTCCGTTTCTTCCCGCCCAATGCATTTTCAAGCAGAAAGCCTCATACGATTTCTCTATTCCACCCGAAGGTGCAACTTAAGCTTGAGTTGGCTCGCTGATTGAGTATACTGCAACAATTGTAATTCCTCGATGAGTCCCGGTAACGACCGCTTTGCATATCGGGTTTACATACCCGGCACATCATTTCCCACAGAATCTTATTCCCGTGCGAGGAGCGTTGCCATACCCATGCCGCCCCCGACGCACAGAGTGGCAAGTCCCAGTTCCACGTCGCGGCGGGCCATTTCGTACAGGAGGGAAACGACGATCCGCAGTCCGGTGCATCCGATAGGATGTCCGAGCCCGATGCCGCTGCCGTTGACGTTGGTGTTGGACCAGCTGAGACCGATACCACGCTGACAGACGATGGCCTGGGCGGCAAAAGCCTCATTGAGCTCAACCAGCTCGATTTCTCCGAGAGTGATCCCCGCCTTCTTGAGGGCCTTCTCCGTGGCAGGCACGGGGCCGTAGCCCATGAGGCGCGGTTCCACACCGGCGGCATTGCAGGTCACAACCCGGGCCATGGGCTCCAATCCCAGGTCGTTTGCCCTGGCCCGTGACATGAGAATCGCTGCGGCGGCTCCATCGTTCAGTCCTGAAGAGTTTCCCGCCGTGACGGTGCCGTTTTTCTGGAAGACGGGTTTGAGCCTGTTAAGGTCTTCCATTTGGAGCCCGAAGCGCGGGTGCTCATCCTGGTCGAATATTCTGCCGCCGGGTAGCTCAATGGGCACGATCTCGTCCTTGAAGCGTCCTTCACGAATGGCTGCTTCCGCGCGGGCATGACTCTGCAGGGCCAGTTCATCCTGTTCTTCGCGAGTGATACCGTATTTCTCGGCCAGATTTTCAGCCGTGGCCCCCATAATCATTGGTGCTCCAAGGAATCGGCTCCCTGAATGGAGGATTTCCCAAACGGAATCGGTCAACTCCTGATTCATAAGGCGCATGCCCCAGCGGGCGTTCGCCACATAATAGGGCCCCGAGCTCATGGATTCGGTACCCCCCACGAGAATGACGTCGGAGTCGCCTGCGCGGATCTGCTGCGCAGCGGCTGCGAGGGCCTGCATGGAGGATGCACATTGTCTCTGAACCGTGTAAGCGGGCACTTGGTCGGGAATACCGGCAAGAAGGGCGGCCGTGCGGGCAGTGTTCGCCTCATCGGTGCACTGGATGCAATCACCCAGGATCACCTCTTCGATCAGTTCCTTATCAAGATTGTGTGCTCGTTGGATAACCGTGCGGATGACATGAGCCGCAAGAGTCGAGGCTCTGACGTCCTTGAGGGCGCCGCCGAATTTTCCTATTGCTGTGCGCACAGCCGACACGATCACTGCATCCCGATCTCTGCTCATGGGCTATCCCTTCCGTCTGGAAAAGAGCGCTTTTCGACCGCGGGATCCGGGGCCGGAGCACTCCGTGAATCAAGTGTGGATCCCCCTTGGGGGACGGTCAGGGCGAGTCTCGATGTTTCACCCTGGGCAGGAGCACATTGAGGTGAGGATAGGTTTTTGTCAACTTCCTATTCGTATTCATGCACATCTCAGCAACACCACACAATTCGGAAAGTGACTCCCGGGCTTCGAAGTTGGATGGCGGCCGGAGAGTCAGCTGCTTTCTCAACGCACACGAAACAATCTTGAGCAAACGACTCTGATCCCATTTGACAATAGCTCATGTACAGGTCAATCTTGTAGCTCAGCTTCCGGTCCTGCACTTCGGTCAAGAACAAGGAGGACCCATGCGACTGTTCCTTATTCTCTTTTCTCTTCTCTGGATTGCGTTGGGGGCGACGATTGTCCTCCATACAGGCCGAGCCAGAGGTCGGTTGAAAGAGATGATACTCGGGGTGAACGTAAGGCTTTGGGCTGCACTGGCTGTCCTACTGGGAATGATTTTTCTCGTTGCGGCTTTCGCGGTTCAGGAGGTGTTCTGGCTTGCTCTTGTTTTGGGAATTCTCGCCTTGGCCAAGGGGGTGTATTTTGCCGTCAGTCCGCTCCAGCAGGTAAGGTCACTCCTGGAATGGTGGTCCGATCGAGCCACGGAGACGACGATTCGACTTTGGGGGCTTGTTTCTTTCACACTGGGGGTTATGCTTTTATCATGGCTCATGTGAAGGGAACATAAGCGAGTCCATTCGCTACGATCCAGCCAACTCTGCAGTGAAGTCGACGGTTTCGGCAACCATAAGTGCAGCTTGCCGTTTAAGCCCCTTTTGAGTGAGAGAGTATTCGTGATGAATGAAGCTCAACTTGGTATATCCAGGAGCTATGCAGACAAGATTCAGTCGAGTAACAGGGAAGCTGTGGGCGTAGTCTTACTGCTCCTTGACTGTGGGTGCATCAGGGCTGCACCTTTTGATTGTCGAGGCGAGCTGTTGGGGCGGGCTGCCTTGCTCAGGGTGATAGCCGGCGACAAACGCAGAATCTGCCAGAAGTGTCGGAAGGATGAGGGGAACAATCCCGCTCGAATACAGGAGAGTACCGTCTTGTGGTTTCAGCCCTGCTCGTTTTCAAAGAGAGAAAAGGAAAAAATGGCCAAGAGGATTCTGTCCGGCGCTGGTACTCGCTGATCCATCAACAAAGATTGCGGCGGCAGAGGAGCAAACACACTCCCTTTGCACCATTGAGGAGAGGCGACCACAGTGGCGCTCTCGAGCTTCAGGGACGTGATCAATGCTGACTGCTATCGGAAGAGAGTAATGAGCATTTGGTGCCCGTGGACTTCGATATCAAAGAGGGGATCGTCGGTAACCCTCCAGACCATTCAGTCTTTGTTCCGTCCTCACAGTTCGAGCCGAACTCCCACCTCGATGGCCTGGTCCGGAGGGATGTCGAAAAACGCGGCGGCATCCATAGCATTTTGGGACATGAAGATGAAAAGTGCTGCACGCCATCGCCTCATCCGGGGTTTGGAAGACAAAGTGATCTTCTCCCGCCCCAGAAAGAAACTCGTCGTCTCCAACTTGAATTCGAGACCCTTCTCGTGTGCCAGAGTCAGAGCATTCTCGATCTTGAGCTCTTCCATAAAACCTTACTGGGCAATTACCCTATAGAAACCACCCCCCAGCTTTTCAACCTCTATCTTCTCCAAGCTCGGAACTCGTGGAATGTCCTCGTTTCGGAAATGAAAGAACGCGGTTTCTGGTAACTTCTCAATAAGTCCAGGTAACGACTGCTTTGTAGGTCGGGTTTCCATACCCGACACCGTGGCGCAAAGGCTGTCGGGATTGGAATCCCGACCTACTTGTCGAGAAAGTACGGTTTCTGAATGCAATATTGTGTTATATTTCAGGTTTTGGATAAAAGCTGGTGGAACATGGTCCATATTTCCCACGAGAAAAATGGCTCGATTGGGAATTCGCTGTGGAGCATTGCTCTCCAGGACACTCTTGTCTTGAACCGGCTGAAGCCAGGAGAGAGGATCCTTTGGTGCCAATATCCCTTTCGTTGGGTTTGAGGATCAAATGCTCCATGATTGTCCTCTCAACTTCACGACTTGAGCCTCAAGAGTTTCCCACGGGCCGGAAGTAACAGTCTC
>JAAYUJ010000558.1 GCA_012517775.1 Deltaproteobacteria bacterium | reverse complement strand
TCCGGCAGTTCGCTCAGCACATTATAGACCTTGAGCGGTTTGGATTTCCCCTTGGCATGCAGCGGCGGCAGATCCTTCACCTCGAACTGGTTGTCGAGCAACCGAAAGGTGTCTTCCGATATGAGAATCTGTCCGGGCTTTGCAGCTGAACAGAGCCGAGAAGCGACATTTACGGCGTCTCCGATGACGGAGTAACTCATCGTCCGGGATGATCCTATATAGCCCGCCACCAATTCTCCCGAGTTGATTCCGATGCCGATGCGGATGGCCTGCTCCCCGGCACTCTCGCGAGCTTTGTTGAATTCCTCAAGAGCATACTGCATAGTGAGAGCAGCTCGGACTGCCCGAACCGGATCATCCGTGTGGGATATGGGAGTCCCCCAGATCACCATGATGTTGTCTCCCACGAACTTGTCTACGGTCCCTTCATAGCTGAAAACAATTTCCACCATCAGTTCGAAGTACTCGTTGAGCATTTGCAGGACACCCGAGGCGCTCATGTTCTCGCTCATGGATGTGAAACCGCGGATGTCGGCAAAGAGCACCGTCGCGAAGCGGTTTTCCCCACCTTTCTCCACTTTGAGTGCCCCGGAAACGACCAGTTCCGCAAGGTCCGGTGAAAGGAGCCGCTGAAACCTCTCCCGGGTAATGGCCTCTGATTCGATTCTCTTTGCCAACTCAACGTTCTTGATGAACTGCGCGGTCTGATTGGCGATGTTTGAAAGCAGGAGCAGATCCTTTTCGCAGTAGGCATTCACGGAAACCGAAGAATCGATCAGCATGACTCCCAGCAGGTCGCCTTCGTGAAGAATTGGAACCGCCATGGATGAGCGAATCATCTGGAGGAGGATGGATTCTGCACCGTCAAATCGATCGTCTGACAGTGCATCGGCACTGATGATCCCTACCTTTTCCGCCTGAACCTGCCTGATCAGAGTGGAGGAGATGATCAATTTTTCTTCTTTTCTTCGCGTCTTCAGTGCTCTGAGCTTGAGATCCCCCGTTTCATCAGCGATGAGGATCATGGCGCGATCACAGTCCAGAAATTGAAAAGTATGATCGAGAATACGAGTAAACAAACGGTCCAGGTCAAGCTCAAGCCCGATGGATCGTTGGAGTTCATGGGTGATGCGAAGCTTTTCGTAATCGGTCCGGAGGGTTTTTTCGTCCTGAATCTCCTGCTCAGGCAAAAAACGGTCCTCCTTCGGAACGATCTTTGAGCGGATATTTGAGACAGGAATGGTTCCGCATTTCTCATCGATTTGGGTGGAGGATGTGGCGGATTTTTCTCGAACAAAGATGCATCGGGTTGTCCCGAGGCCTATGGCATCTCCGTCCTTCAGCACCACCTCGGTCTGAATCCGCTGGCCGTTGACATAGGTGCCGTTGGAGCTGCCCACATCTTTCAGAACGTAACCCCGACGAGGATCGTAAAAGATGAGACAGTGCTCTTTGGAAACGAGTCTGTCTGGAATCTGGATGAGATTCTGAGGGATGCGCCCGACGGTGTTCTCAACCCCGAGAGACACTTCCCGCTTGCTATCGCCGTTGCAGATGATGAGCTTCGCCTTGCCCAGGTAGTCTTTGACTTCGAAATCCATCTTCAGAATACTGCTCCTTGCCTGTGGGCGGTTCCTCTGGGCCGATCGACCGGCCGCCGGTCTGTGTATGAATAGTAAATGCAACTTGAAGATTATATGCAATGAATGAGACGATTAGCAATCGTTGAAAAACGGCGAGTTTGAAACCCTGTAAACGCTTATTCAGCATGTAGGTCGGGATTCCAATCCCGACAGCCTTTGGGCCACGGTGTCGGGTGTGGAAATGCGATCCATAAAGTGGTTGTTACCCGGACTCATTGAGAGAGTACACTTGTGAAAGCGATGTATTCGAAGTTACTTGGTCTGTTTCGAAACGGCGGGTCTGAAAATATCACGAAGATGGGAGTGAAAACCTGGCACAACCCCTTTGATGGTGCGGATCCAGCCCCAACTCAAAAGCTGTACCGCAGTCCCAGGGTAAGAAAGTTCGAGCCGACATGGCGGGGTGCGATGAGTCCATACATCCCGGAACGATGGTGGACGCGGGTCACCAACCCTATGTTCGGAAGGGACGCAATTCCCCACTCGATTTCAAAGGCGTCATAATTCTGGAATCGGTAGCGTTTGTCCGGATTGTCCCAGGGGCCATCCTCATAGCTCGGAGTGCCGAAGGCATAGGAAAGACCGATTCCGTATCCGAAACGCAGAGTCAGCTTGCAGATCCTCAGCTCGGCAAAGCGCAATGTGTAGGCGAGATCAGCCTCCCAGTTGTCCTGCAGCCCATAGTGCCTGACGACTATGGCCTCCAATCCTGTTTTGGTATTGGGAACGCGCAGCAGATTGAACAGGTCCCGCATCACACAAGGAGTTGGGAGCGGGTGGAAATAGCCCACACCGGTGAAGTACGTATCCTCGAACTTGAGATCCCCCTTCGCGATGTCGGGCAACAAGTCGATCAAATTGGTATCGACACCTTGGCCCTGGTAGATTGTGACAGCGGGTCTATTCGGCGGCGTGCCATGCGCCGTGGGCAAAGATGCAAGCATGACCACCGTGAGTGACAATGCTGAGAGGATGAATGAGGATTGTTGTTGCAAGCACCCCCCTTCCGGCCGATCTGGAAGCCAGGAGCCGGTACCGTGCTTTCCTTTTTGAGATGAGTGACCTGATAATTGATGGTAAAATGCCTTTACTAGGCTTTCGGATAGCAGTTGTCTTGAATCCTGTCAAGAACATTTAGAAGTTATATCTTGTATTCATGCGGGTTCACGGACTGTGAGCACTTCATCTCCGTGGATAGATCGCGGATGCAGTCTCGTGGGATACAGGACTTTATCGGGGCATTTCCCCTGAGGTCTGATTAATAGCTGCCATTCTGCTTAGAGCACGGAGAGTTCATTCACCCACACGATTTCACAGGCCCAATTTCCCGTGTCCGTTCTGCTGAGAGAGCTCCCCCATACCCACTGTCCCCCCATTTGCACTCCCACCAGAAAACCCTTCAACTCAATGATTGCTCCCTGGCGGAGGCTCAGAAGACGTTCTTTGATCTCCTCGTTGGCCGGTATCATGTGCATGTTGGAGCTGTGGGCAAAAATAATGGGCAAGGGCAGGGGGGGTGGCATTTTCCGGCGGCCACAACAAAAAAACGAGAGGATTGGGCAATGTCCAATTGATCGAGAATCGTCTGATCTGACATGGGTCCCCAGCCAGGAGCCAGGTCGACCGGGGAGATATCTGCCTGAGAATCGAAACGATAGCGCTCCTTGCCGAGTACCCGTGCCCTGAGGCGAAAATCCGCCAGAGGATAAATTAGTCGCCCTTCCTTTTCCCAGGGGCGAGCATTTCCTATGGCAGCCTGCCATGGCTGATATGGTATCAGAATGCCGGGGGGTGGCGTATCTCGCGAGAATCGAGCAAGTCCTGGACAGCCAGCCAAAAAACGGCCAGGAGCACCAAAAGGAATGCGATCTTCTTCCACTCCATGCTCCAGCTCTGTTGATGGGGTCTATTCTTGTGAGAAGCCGCAGGTTGGAGTTCCGCTCGAGGATTGTACCTGGAAAAGATGACTCCACATTGATGGCACTCCACCAGATCGTTTTGAATGTGGCCACATCGTGGGCACACCACCACTCCACCGGCGGCTTCATCCGGACGGGACATCAGTCACACCTCCTGCCTCCGGAAAAGAAAGGTCTGTCCGGAGCAATGTCTCTATCTTTTGGCATGGCGGCACTGCCGGCAGCGCAGGGTAATGCCATGTCCCTTGCTTTTCTCTATTCTTTCGGATGAGATATAAGGAAGGATGATGGAAAACAGAGGGAATCAATGGATGGTGGGTTGCTTCTCGGTGTTCGGAGGCAATCCCCTTTTCTTCTTCCTGCGGGGTCGCTTCTGACAATCCGCCACCTTGGAATTCCTTGAAGGAGCGGCATTTCTTCGGAAAAAATCGAGGATCGGCTTGATACAGATGCCTGCTCCCATGACTGCAATGGCCAGACCCACAAATACATCACGGGCGGCTGTGAGGACTCCCGTGTAAACCAGGGTGACTCCCAATAGAAGCAGGGCAAGACCAGCCATTTCTTCTCCTCGGATGGACTCGCGGGCCATGGCCTGAGTCAGGAATGCTCTTGATCGGATGAATCGTTACACCGTATGCAATATAACATGAAGTATGGCCCAGGACTTGGAAAAGATTATTTTCTTTGAAATTTATCCTCTTCCTGGCAAAGTTCCAATCTGGCTGTTGCTGATAATTTGAGCCCTTCGCCTTTCAGGACAAAGGCTTTAGCATTTGATGTCTTGCGCCTGGATGATAGGATTCGGATGGCTGACGAAATGCGGACGAGAGACGGGGCAGG
>JAAYUJ010000557.1 GCA_012517775.1 Deltaproteobacteria bacterium | reverse complement strand
GACATAGGCGCCAAGGAATGATGCGGCGATCCAGCATATGGAGACGCGACTTCGCCTGCTCTTACTGGTGGTCAATGGTAAAGACCCTCACAACCGGCCCGTCGGATTGAATTGCTTCTGCAATGGACGCCACATCGGGGCGCCCTCCACTCATTGACGATCCGTATCCACGAATCGTCCCTCCAATGGTCACCGGGCGCTCGGCCGGGGCCGCCAATTCTCGATTCTGCCTCCTGAGCACGCTGATTTCGTCAAGGATTTGCCTTTTCAAATCCGCTTTCTGCCATTCCTCGGAGGACAGGTAGTCGACAAGAAGCTTCTCCAGACCCGCAAGCCGCGCCGGCGAGACGATGAGAGTCACCGTCTCCTTTCCCGTATGCTCATCGAGCGCAAACCACTCATCACCTTCTGGAATATAGTACCTCTTTCCGGTATGGGCGTTGATTCCAAACTGCTCCACATCGTATGGGAAAAGCAATGCCACCTCATCGTGCGTGTCGTGATGCAGAACATAGACGAAGCAGTCATCTTCCAGTTGAACCATCATCTTGAAACGATCACCCGTCTTCAAAACGGCATTGCGGGGAACCGACGTGAGTTCATGGTCGTTCTCACTTCCCTTCAGTACGCCAAACGCCCAACGAATGGACACTTTGTTCCGCTCAACCTGAGTTCCCTGAGCCGCCAGGTCTTGAGGATGGAGAAAGGTGACACAGCAAAACAGCAACATGAGCATGCACGCCCAGCACATCGACCGGAAGCCCTTGGATTTATGGCACAAATATTTCATACCGCCCTCCCGGAAAATCCTGTAGAACTCTTTCATTAAGTAGGTCGGGATTCCAATCCCGATAGCGTTTTCACACAGATGTCGGGGATGGAAACCCGACATACAAAGCCGTCGCTGCCTGGACTGTTTGAGAAGTTGCACCTTGCACGCCCATCACACCAGAATTCAGAAGGGCATTGCAAGGGGCGTCGCTGCCGGCTCCCGGCTCATTCCTCCCTGATGAGGCGAAATCCGATATTGTCGCTCATGACCCCCGGCAAAGCTGCTCCACGACTGGCACAGCGAACAGCGCCCGGGTCCCCGTGCCAGTGGCCGCCTCTTATCACACGGTCCGAGCCAGCGTTTTCCAGCACATGCACCGGATTCACCCTCTCATGCTTGTTATAGATATCCACACCGTAAACATCCATGCACCATTCGGAGACATTTCCCAGCAGGTCATGCAACCCGAAATCATTGGACTGAAAGGTTCCCACAGGTGCAGTTGCCGAGTAGCCATCATCACAATTGTGTACCCCCACCCAGTTCCACTGCCGCTGTGGGGTCTGATCCGCCACATTTTCATATTCGCACGCCCGCATCGGATCATCCCCCCAATAGTGGGGGCTCTCCGTCCCTGCACGGCATGCATATTCCCACTCTGCCTCGGTCGGAAGCCGGAAATTATAATTCCCCCCCGTCTGTGCCTTGAGCCATTGAGCGAAACCAGCCGCGTCATCCCATCCCACCTGGACTACGGGCTGGCTGTCTCCATCCAGGGAATAACCCTGAATATCACCACTGTCATGATTGGGTTGAAACTTACGAAACTGGCCGTTGGTGACTTCCGTTTTCCCCATCCAGAAGCCATCCAGACAAACCTCGTGCACCGGCCCCTCATCCACATCGCGACCGGCCTCCTTCTGAGGGCTTCCCATGAGAAAACAGCCACCGGGAACCCAGACGAACACCATGCCAGTCACAGGCTCCTTCCATGTCTTGAGACTACTCCGGGGCTGCCCCTCACCACGTGGCTTTTGAGGAAGAACGGCAACGGCCACCTTCTCGGCCTCCTCAGGAGGATGACTCGCCGGAACCGGACCCTTGAAGAAAAAATCACCCTCCAGTGAAGACGACTCCCAAGGAACCTGCTTTCCCCCGGTCGATTCCCGCACTGCAGAGCGAACCTGTTTGAACACATCTTCAATTCTCAAACCCGGCAACTGCATGGCCTTCACCAACTCTCCAGTGTAGACACCGTTTTCTCCGGGTCCGTCGTTGGCCACTGATCCCGGTGACGTAGCATAAGCGATGATGGTCCCCGAAGGGGCATTGATGGAAGCCAACCCGAGAGTGCTGGAGCGAAAGCTCCTGGCGAACGGGTTGTCCCGGCACGCATCCAGAATAACAATATTCAGGCGATTCCTGGCAAATTCCATCTCCGCAAGGATGGACCCGACGTCCACCCCTTCATACTCCACCTGCTTCTCATGCTCGATCTTCGCCCCCACTGGAATGAGAAAGTTCTTCCCATTCACCTGAATGCCGTGTCCCGCAAAATAGAAGAGCCCGACGCCACCTTTCTGAATCTTTTCGCCGAAGCTCTGGATCTCTCTTTTCATGTCCTTCTGGTTGAGATTCTCGAGGATTCTGGCTTCGAAGCCAAGCTCGCCAAGGACCTTCCCCATTGCCTGTGCATCATGAATGGGATTCCTGAGGGGAGCCGTTTCATAGGCACCGTTGCCAATCACCAATGCCACGCGCTGTTCGGTCCGTGGAACTCTCTCCTCGTACGCCCGCGTGACAATGCCGCGGTCCTGACCGGACGCGGAGCCTACCATCAGCGGGACCAAGGAAGCCAGCAGTCCCGCAAGACCGGCAAGAATCAATTTTCCCATGGTTTTTCCCCACAATGCTCGGGTCACAAAGAAAAAAAGGGAGCATCCCCCCATGGGGCTGACTCCCTGTACCCGGCTCCCGGACCCTTTAACGGAACCCGAACCAACATCTCCGACACGGCACGCCGCGCTGGAGCAACTCTTTTTCCTGTGACCGGCAGATCAAAAAAACGTCGCTGCACTTTCAGCGCCTCAGCATGGAGAAGCGTTCCCGAAAGTCCATGATCTCTGACGGCGCTCCTCCGGACCCCTCTTTTTCATGAACGGTGCGTTACATATCACTTCTCCGCTCTTTTGAAAAGCCATTTGCATCT
>JAAYUJ010000556.1 GCA_012517775.1 Deltaproteobacteria bacterium | reverse complement strand
TCTGGATTGCGTCGATTGGGACGATCAACGGTTTGCCATAAGGTCTTTTGTATCTTCTCATCTCACGGAAAAATCCCTCGAACGGGCTGGAATTCTCGTGCCTCCCTGGCTGTGGAAGAAAGGCGAGGAGCGGTTCACTATCGTGGATGGCTTCAAGAGGTTGCGGTGGGCGCGGAAGACCGGGATTTCGAGCATCACAAGCACGGTCTTTGCGAAGCAGACTGATCCCATTCGGCTCATGCGTCTGCGGGTCGAGAGCAAACTCTGCGGTCCGGCGCTCAATGTGGCTGAAAAGGCCCAGGTCATCGCAGCGCTGATTCGTTGCGTTCCTTGCAAACGCATTGTTGAGGAATACCTGCCTGATCTCCGTATGCCCTTGCGGGTCGATCTCATCAGTGAATGGTGCGGGCTTGCGGGCTCCAGCCAGGCACTGCTCCAGTCTGCCGCGTCGGGGGCCATCTGCGAGCGGGCTGCTCTTGAGCTAGCCAAATGGGAAGAAGACGGGAGAGATCGCGGGGTCGCCGTCCTTGAGCAGCTCCGCTGCAGCGCAAGCATCCAGATGGAAATTCTGGAGCGTGTGACGGAAATTGGCAGACGGGAAGGATTGAGCAGGGTGCAGGTATTGAACGACCCCCTCGTGTTACACTGCCTTGAAGACAACGACATGAACCACCGTCAGAGGACTCAAGCGGTGAGGACCGTCCTTACACGCATGCGCTTCCCAAGGCTTATGAAACGGGAGGAAAGGTTTTTCGATGAAGTAGGAAAAGCCTGTTTTCCCGGCAATATGCGATTGATCCCTCCCCCTGCGTTCGAGGGAGAACAGTGGCAGTTGCTTCTGTCTTTTTCCAGTCCCGATGAGCTGAGACAGTTGATTGCCAGAGCCCTTGCCTTTGCGTCTTCCTCATTGCCGGAGGAAATTATGGCGACCAAAGCGGAAAAGGGATAAGAGACGGTGTCAGGAATGGATTCCCAAACAATGCGGTTGTTCGTGGCGAGCAAGGCAAAGAACCTGGAATGCTCACGTGAGTGAACCCGCTCCCATCGGCAAGTTCGGGACCAGCTTCGCTATGCCGGGGCAGACTCTGCGAGAGTCAGATAATCCCCTGGTCGCGTGGATTGCGCAGGCGAGGGATTGGAACGAATAACGGCCAAATGGACCCGGCCATCCATGCTTCAGGCAGATGCCTCTGGTTTCTTATCCGATGGCACGCAGCGGCGCCATCTTGCGACGAATTACCCCATGCACATCAGACCTCCCCGTAAAGTCATGGTTGAAGCAAGTGTTGCAGGAGACCCTTCCATATCCCTCCTCAGAGGAAATCTGCGGCGATCGGAATTCCAGGTGGTTGAGAGGATTCCAGCCAGAGAGGATTTCGATCCCGACGTTTTGGAGGTGGCTGAATTCCGCGGACGCTTTCTGAGACCATGCCCTGGAACACGCTGCTATCATTGCTGCGGGTACAAGATCCTTCATTTCGGCACCGGCTGTTCCCTCGGGTGCACCTACTGCATTCTTCAGGCCTATCTCAATCAACCGAATCTGAGGCTCTTCGGGAACACGGAAGAACTCTTTCATGAGGTGGAGCAGGAACTGAACGCATCGCCCGAAACCCTCTTCCGCATAGGCACTGGAGAGTTCACGGACTCTCTCCTTCTGGATCCCTGGACGGGGTTTTCTCGACGACTGGTGCCCTTCTTTGCCCGTCAACCCAACGCCATCCTTGAGCTCAAGACCAAGACGCATTTGGTGAAAAACCTGGCGAACCTGAACCACGGTGGGCACACCATCGTTGCCTGGTCTCTGAACGCCGCATCCATCGCGGAGAAGGAGGAAGCCGGTGCGGCAAGCCTCGCCTTGCGCCTTAAGGCCGCACGTTCCTGTGCCCAATGGGGATATCGGCTTGCTTTCCATTTCGATCCCATGCTCGAATTCGCTGGTTGGCGCGGGGAATACGGCGAGATCCTGAACAGGATCTTTGACTGCGTGGATCCGGATCGTATCGTGTGGATAAGCCTCGGTGCATTTCGTTATATGCCCGAGCTGAAGACTCTCATTCAGAGAAGATATCC
>JAAYUJ010000555.1 GCA_012517775.1 Deltaproteobacteria bacterium | reverse complement strand
CTCCGGTGGTGTGCCACGGCTCTGAGAGGTGACCGCGGGAATACGGCGCTGAATAGGAAATGAATACCGAAAAGGGACAGATCATGTCGGAAATCTACATTGCCAAAGACAAATTTCCCGGAGTTCTCGGGCAGGTTATGGGGAAGTGCCGGGTGTACGGTCCGGTTTTCCAGGGGCAGTATCATGAGTTTGCTCAATTGAACAAGCCGGAGGATGTGGATCTCGGTTATCGGAATACGCGGCTTTCGCCGAAGGCGCTTTTTCACCCTCAGGCTGAGAAGATGTTCGATTTCAGCCTCTCCAAGAGCGACCCTGAGGCCGGTATCCTCAAGGAAGCGCATAAAGACTACAGTCCCCGTGTTGTTTTGGGAATTCGTCCCTGTGACGCGCGGGCTTTCCAGTTGGATGACTGCAACTTCGATACTGCTTCCGTTAAAGACCCCTGGTGGATCAAGCGTCGAGAGACCACAACGCTTGTGGGACTTGCCTGCAACGAGCCGTGCAGCACCTGTTTCTGCACGTCCGTGGGGACAGGTCCATTCGACAAGGCCGGCCTGGACGTGCTCATGGTGGATGCGGGCGAAGGGTTCGTGCTCCAGGGTGTGACACCCAGGGGAGAGGAATTGCTTGCGGGCATTTCCGTCGGGGAGATGGTCTCGGCGACCATGGCGGAAAAGGCGGAGAATCTCAAGAAGAGTGCCGAGGGGAGCATGGGCAAGCAGTTCGATGTGGAGCTCATCGGAAAGAATCCCACCCTGGACCTGTTCAACGCTTCTTTCTGGGATGAGGTCCAGTTTGCCTGTATCAACTGCGGCACATGCACCTTCGTTTGCCCCACCTGCTGGTGCTTCGATATCCAGGATGAAGTTTACAAGGAGAAAGGGAGTCGCATGAGGCTCTGGGATTCGTGCATGTTTCCCCTTTTCACTTTCCACGGTTCCGGTCACAACCCCCGGGCACAGAAACTCCAACGGGTGCGCCAGCGTTTCATGCACAAGCTGAAATACTATCCTGAAAAGTACAAGGGGGGTGTTGCATGTGTCGGTTGCGGCCGGTGTGTGAACCAGTGCCCCGTGAATATCGACATTCGGCATGTGGCACGCCTCATGGCGGCCCCCTGTATCTGTCCGACCTGATGTTTCCGGAAATGTCGCAGCGACCGAATCTGCACGGAAGGAAATCTCCTCTGGAAGGTCTTGCGAGGGGATGCATGCTCAATATGGAGGAATGAAGGTGAACAACCCTTACTTGCCTTATCCAGTTCAAATCGATTCCATTGTCACGGAGACGGAAGACCGTAATCAGAAGACATTCAAACTACTCTTTCTCAAGCCGGAGGACGGGGCGGCGTTCACGTACATGCCCGGCCAGTTCGCGGAGCTGTCCGTTGCGGGACTGGGAGAGGTCCCCATCGGTATCGCCACGTCCCCTACGGAAAAGGGCTTCATCAAGTTCACGGTGAACAAGGTGGGGAAGGTAACGAGCCACCTCCATAACATGGAGGCCGGGGAAATCATGGGGGTCCGGGGTCCCATGGGCAACAGCTACCCCTGGGATGTTCTCGAGGGCAAGAACGTCGTGATCATTGGTGGAGGATTCGCCTTCACGACTCTGCGTTCGTCCATCGTGTACATGATCCATCCCGAAAACCGATCCAGGTTCGGTGACATCACCGTTGTCTATGGTGCAAGATCCCCCGGTTTACTCCTGTACAAGGATGAATTGGCTGCGTGGGAGCGCCGGGACGACATCAAGATGCACATAACCGTGGATGCCACCAACGACCCCGATTGGAAATACAACGTGGGGTTTGTGCCTACGATCACCAAGGAGAAGGCCCCCAGCGCCGAGAACTCCTATGCCATCATCTGCGGTCCGCCCATCATGATCAAGTTCACGCTCCCCGTCCTCACGGACTTGGGATTCCCCCCCGAACGGATCATATCGAGCCTCGAGATGCGGATGAAGTGCGGAATCGGAATCTGCGGCCGGTGCAACATCGGGACGGAGTATGTCTGCAAGGACGGGCCGGTCTTCACTCTGGCCCAGCTGTCCCAACTGCCCAATGAGTATTAGAGGGCCAGTAGGGCGGAGGTTCTTTTCAAAAAGGCTTTGAAAGCAGAATGGGTTATGGTAAAACCTCATCGTGATGTATCTATAGAGTTGCTGCGTCCCATTCCATTTCAGCCTCATCTGCTCAGCGCATTTTTTCCAGTTGGTGTTCCGTTGCCAGTTGATTCTGTTTTGCCGCCTAGACGTAATCTCAATAAGTCCAGGTAACGACGGTTTTTAGGTCGGGTTTCCATACCCGACACCGTGGCGCAAAGGCTGTCGGGGTTGGAATCCCGACCTACTTATTGAGAAAGTACCGCCTAGAGCGGGTGACAGTCCGGTTTTCGTGTTTACTTTAGCCCCCAAGTCAGCGACGAGAGGTGAATGTGTCGTGAGGTTCGGGATCAGGTCTTGGGGATTAGCCAGGGAAAATCATCAAAGGATGCGAGGAAGATCATGAAAGAGGCGATTTTAGTCGACAGAAAGGTGACGCGGCTTCGCGATGCGTTCAATGCAGAGGAAGTCACTACCGGTCCTGGCATCATCGACCTGTGTCTCACCTGCGGGAGTTGCGCCGGAGGGTGTTCGGTGACCGGCGTTGACGGCTGGGATATCAGAAAGGTGGTCAGAGCCGCTGTACTGGGCCTTGACGACGAAGTGATCAATTCGAAATTCGTTTGGGTGTGTACCCTGTGCGGACGCTGTGAACATGCCTGCCCGATGCACATCGACCTTGTGCGTTTGGTGAGAACGGCCAGGGCTCTCCGGCCTCGTGACGATGTTCCGGGGGTACTTCACAAAGGCGTTGCCCAGTGCCTCAAGTCGGGAAACAACGTGGGGATCCCGAAGGACGATTTCCTTATGCTCTT
>JAAYUJ010000554.1 GCA_012517775.1 Deltaproteobacteria bacterium | reverse complement strand
TCTTTTTACAAGCCATATCGTTCATGGAGTGCACTCAGTCCGCCATTCCGGGAATAAAAGGATGGAATCTTAATAGTTTTAATAATTTAAAGAGAATCTCCGTTGATTTTTGTCCTGTCATTCTCTAAGATGGTTTCGTACGCACGTCGAAAGTGGACATTATGAGATAGCATCCTGCTTGAAGGGGGGAAAATGACCGATTACCAGCTTGTGCCCGTGATTGCCTCCGAAGCGATTCAGAAAACGGTAAGAGATCTTGCTGAGAGAATCAATCGGGATTATAACGGCAAGTCTTTAGTTCTTGTTGGAATCCTCAAGGGAGCCTTTATCTTTCTCTCGGACCTTGCCCGATGTCTGACAATCCCCGTGCAAATCGATTTTGTGCGTTTGGCGAGCTACGGGCAATCGACGGAAACCAGTGGGGAAGTCATCATCACAAAGGATGTTGAATTGCCCGTTCGCGGCAGGCACATTCTGGTGGTAGAAGACATCGTGGACACAGGGGTTACTCTGGCGTGGTACCTTGAGCATCTCAGGAAATACGATCCGGCATCTGTGAAGGTCTGTGCCCTCATTGACAAGAAGGAGCGGCGTCAGGTGGAAATATCGTTGGATTACATTGGGATAAGCATGGAGGAGGGTTTTCTTGTTGGATACGGACTGGACTACTCTGAGAATCACAGGAATCTCCCCGCGATCTGTCAAGTCCGGTTTAACAAATAGCCTTTGTGAGCAGGATCCTGGAGAGATTGCTTTTCCTGCCAATGGTTCGAGGTACCGAAATCATTATCCGGTTGCTTCTCAATAAGTCCGGGTAGCGGTCGCTTTGCAGGTCGGGTTTCCATACCCGACACCTGGGAGGCGCAAAGACTGTCGGGATCGGAATCCTGACCTACTTATTGAATGAGTATATCATCCAGAGGGTTTTTCGCGTGGATGAAGGAAGCTATCGATGATTGTGACGTGTGAGTCCTGCAAGACCAAATTCCATCTTGATCCACTTCGTCTCAAGGGTCCCAGGAGTAGAGTGCGCTGTTCACAGTGCGGACACATTTTTTCGGTCGATCAAGTCGATGAGGAAGTACTCATCCACGTTGACCTGCCCGAAGACGAAGAGCTTGAAGAATCGGACCTGGAGTTTGCTTCCTCCTTGGAGAGTCCCGCTGTCCCACTCCGGGAAGCACCCAGGAGGCGCAACATGCTCCTCGCAATCGGAGGAGCGGCGCTGCTTCTGCTCGGCGCTGTTCTTTTCTGGTTTGTGGATCGAATGACGTCAGCTCCCCCCGACATTGGAGGTGTGAAAGTACCTGCTCAAAGCGAGATGCCCACGGTGACAATCCTGGAAAGCACGCAGGCCTATTTTTTAGAAAATCCTCAGGCTGGAGGCCAAATTTTTGTCATCGAAGGCGAGGTATCCAATGAATCGGGCAAACTTGTCAGTTTTGTCCTTCTGGAAGGGCGGCTCTACAGCGTCAATAACCAGGTCGCCCAATCCCAGCGCTGCTATGCCGGCAATGTCATGAGCAGGAACGAACTTACGAAGCTGAGTGTGAATGAAATCCAGAATCGCATGATGAACCGGGAAGGCAAGGACCTTTCGAATGTGCGCATTCCCCCTTCCCGGCGTGTGCCTTTCATGCTGGTCTTCCACAACTTGCCCGAATTCGGGGCTCTCAGTGATTACAGTGTCGAGCTTGTAAGCGCCAAGACGGACTGAAGACCCATCAGGATTTCTCCTGGCCTAATCGCTCATCAAAAGCCAACTTATTGAACTAACAAAAGGAATTGACAAGCACCTTTCGTGATGTTATGAAGTGCGAGCTTCAAGGGGTTGAAAATTGTAGAGAAAAAGAGGTAATCCGAAACCACTCCCGTTCTTGCCTGGTGACAAAAGGGCAATTGCGGGCTCTTGCAGGGGGCGACTGGATTCTCTGAAAAATAATGGTTCATTCAGACCTCCCCCTTTAGGCTTGCATGAGGGTTTTTTGCACTTTCTCAATAAGTAGGTCGGGATTCCAATCCCGACAGCCTTTGCGCCACGGTGTCGGGTATGGAAACCCGACCTACAAAGCAGTCTTTACCTGGACTTACTGAGAAGTTACGGTTTTTTTGCGTTTCATCATGGCTTGGCATTGGAGAAGTATGCTGGATCTCAAATTCGTCCGAGAGAACTGCGACCTTGTCACTGAGATGATGGCTAATCGCCAAATGGACATGGATTTGACGCCGTTCCTGGAACTCGATGAGAAAAGGCGGGCCATTCTGCGTGAGGCTGAAGAGCTCAAGCACAGGCGAAATGTGGCAACGGATGAGATTTCACGCTTGAAGCGTGAGAAGAAGGATGCTGCCGGACTCATTGAGGAGATGCGGAGTGTTTCCCAGAGAATCAGAGAGTTGGATCAGGGACTCGAAATCATCGAGCAGTCATTCAAGGAAATCCTGCTGCTGATTCCTAACGTGCCCCATCATTCCGTCGTCGTGGGAACCAGTGA
>JAAYUJ010000076.1 GCA_012517775.1 Deltaproteobacteria bacterium | reverse complement strand
GGGAAGCATGGCACCTTTGACCTTTCGGGCTCAACGTCCATTCAACTTCGATCAGGAGAAGGCTTTTGGAAGCAAGCGAAATGTTGCTCTGGCCCAATACATCCCCATCTATTCTTACGTTCCGGAACGGCCTGAAAACGCCAGAAGAAGAATTGAAGAACTCTCAAAGAGGTTCTCATCCGTTTATTCTCAGCAACCAAAGGATGGTTCCGAGACAGTCCGCATGATCAAGAAGGATTTCGGGGTGGAACTGACTGCGGAAGAAGCCGCACGTCTGCTCCAGGTTTCTTCGCTGGACAGGATTCTCGACGCGATGCTCACTATCGTGGAATCCATCCTCCAAGGCAGAATTGTGGAAGACCCGCAGCCGATCAAAGGCAAGACCACCGCCGAAGTCCTCTATCCTCCTCCCATTGGAACCATTGCTTATCCCGCCAATGAGCTCATTACCGTCGATGAGGCGAAACAGAACCTGCAACGCAATGCCAGGCAGATCCTCTGGCAGGTGGATGAAGAAGTACTCGATCTCCTGCTTCGGATCACATCCGCCACGGTCCTGCCCAACCTCAAGTACGATCGAAAAGAGAATGACAGGCGAATTGAGGCCATCGTGCGGCGCTATCCTACAGTCATCGTGCCGTACAACGCAGGGGACGTGCTGGTTTCATTTCGAAAAACTCTCAAGGAAGAGGACATTCTTCTCCTCACTGAGCATGAAGAACTCTCCCAGAGGGAAGCATTGAAGACCGCCCCCTGGATACTGTTTGCCATCATTCTCATGGTCTTTTTCCATGACCTGTTGCAGTTCAGGATAGCCTCCCCTCCGTACCTCAAGAGGACAAGACCGTCTCAAGTGCTGGCCACGCTCATGCTTGCGTTGATTATCATGCGCGCTTGTCTCCTCTTCACTTCCATTCCCATTTACACTCTGCCCATATGCATCCTCCCCGTTCTGCTCCTGCTGCTGGGATTTGACCGGTGCTATGCCGCCGGCACGGCTGTCCTGGGAGTGACGTTGGCAAGTCTCTTTTCCGGCCGCACTTTTGAGATTCTGCTTTTCTACACTTTTGGAAGCATGGCCGCCCTCATCTCCTGCCCGCAACTGAAAAAGCCGTATCATGTGATGATCCCCTCGGCAGTGGCGGGAACCATCAACTTGGTTGTTCTCTTCTTTATTGGAATGGACTGGGGTTTTTTGGGGAATTCCTCGGGAAGCCCTCAAATTGCTCAGATTATTTCGGCAGGCAACTCGATGGGCGATCGACCGCTCCACGAACTGCCATGGGCTTTCACCGGCGGGCTCGTTGCCGGTCCACTGTCCCTCCTCCTGCTTCCCGCTCTTGAGTGGCCATGGAATACTGCAGCGAGCTTCAGGCTGCATCAGTACACCGATCTTCAGCACCCCATCCTGAGAGATCTCCTGGCCAAGGCACCGGGCACCTATCAGCACACCATGGCGGTGGCGCACCTCGCTCAGGCTGCCGGAGAGGCGATCGGTGCCAACGTGCTTCTCCTGAGGGCCGGCGCCTATTTCCACGATATCGGCAAAGCCCTGGAACCCAGGTTTTTTATCGAAAACCAGATGGGAAACAAGAATCCCCACGATGAGCTCAAACCCGCCCAGAGTGCGCGCATCCTGTTTGATCACGTTCGGAAAGGGCGGATGCTGGGCAGAGAGGCGGGTGTTCCCGAGGTCATTCTGGATTTTATCCCCCAGCATCATGGGACCTTACTGGCAGAGTTCTTCTATCATAAGGCACTGGAGAACCATTCAGAGACGCCCCCACGGGAGGAGGAATACAGGTATCCCGGCCCGAAGCCGCAGAGAATCGAGACGGCCGTTCTCATGATCTGTGATGCTGTGGAAGCGACTTCCAGAACCCTGCAGGAGCCCACTCATGAAAACATCCGGAAAATGGTGTGGCGGATCATCGAAAAACGGCTAGCGGACGGTCAGTTCTCAGAATGCGATCTCTCCACCCGAGACCTTGCGACAATCATCAACGTGCTCTGCAAGTCCCTGGAAGCATTCCTCCATGCACGGCTGGAGTATCCCTGGCAGAAGGAAGAGCAGGGTGAAGAAGTGTCAAGAAACAACGACTGATGTCTTGCGAGTTGAAGGCTTCTTGATCAATGACCGTCAAAAAGCGAAGGTGCTCCCGTCATCCCAACGGCATCTCGCGATTCTAATCAGTTTCCTGGTCGTATGCACTCCGAGCCGCAGCAACTTCAGCACTTGCATTTGGAAGATTTGAGCGGCAAAGAATGCGTCGGCAGTGGCATGATGCCGGTAGCATTGCCGGAGGCCATAGCTCGCCATGATGCCCTCCAAACTGAAATCTCTGTCCCGACTCGCCTGTTGCTCCCTGATCCACCGTTCAATTGCGGCAATATCCAGCAGGTCCCGTTTCAGCTTGAGTCCCACATGCCGGAAATGCCTTCGGAGAAAGACATAGTCGAAATCCACCGAATAACCCACCAGAATGCCGTCCATTGCTGTGAGGACCTGTTCTGCAATCTCCTTGAAGGTCGGTGCGGTCTCAAGATCTCCGGGGCTGATACCATGGTATTTCATTGAGTCGATGCAATACTTCCGCGGGTGCACTAATGTGTAATACGCGCTGCTGACCGATATTTTCAGGCAACGGATCGGTATGCAGGCAACCGCAAGGATTTCATCCCTTTCCGGGTCCAGACCGGTGGTTTCGATATCAACGGAGCAGAAAACGGTGTCCTCTATATTCATCCATTACCCGATCCAGTCAGAGTTGGCTGAATAAAACGATGCGGCTCACATCATATCTTTTCATAAGGAACTTCTGGAATGAAGCAACAACTTTCAAAGATTCCTTCAGGATCAGCAGATCCAATTTTGAAAGCTCTCTTGCGCGAACAATGTTGTTCATGTCCGTCTGGTCCAGGACAGCCCGTGCGTGATGCCTGAGCCTCAAGTCCTGAAGAAATCCATAAGCCTCCAGCACTTCATGACACATCTGGCTGTCGATGAAGCCTCTCTGTTGCAGAACCTCCAGTCGCTCTCTGGTATTGGTGATGTGGAGGATGCCCGCCTCAAGAGCGAGGACCCGCGTGCCATTAACGATGGGATAGATGCCATGGATTTTCAGATCAACACCTTTGTGCAGGCCGACGATCCCGAATATTCCGATGGGCGGCTGGATTTCAACGGCATCATAAGCCAGGAGCCTCATCGCTTCTCTCGTCATTGCGCGTCGCATCTCGTCCAGGAGATCCCCAAGCAGAGAAGCACTGCCAAAGAGCAGCCTCATGTCCAGAAAAACGGACAGGTACCGAACATGTTCGGGGATGGGATCATGGAACCACTCCTGGAAATATTCTTTCCACACTGAAAGTGGCTGATTCCATTTCCTGTTGCTCGCCATGTAATCCCCGGGACATTTGGGAAAACCCAGCTGAGCCAGTGATTCGTTGATTTCAGCGGCAAGTTCCAGCCACTCACCGTTTCTGGAGATCAAAGCATTGTCCTGATCGGTGGCGATGATCTCCTCTTTTCTCCCTGAACTGCCCATGTGAATCCACACGAACTGTTCTGGTTCGGGGCGGCTGCAGGCAAGCCTGATCGTTCGGGTTACGATGGCGTCATGAACTGTACAAAGCATACGCGTCAAATCATAGAAGCTGGTACCTGTCATGGCGATTTTGGCGACAGATAACCGCAGACCCGCACAGATGGTTGCCAATTCTTTAATGGTAGCCGCTTTGAGAACTTTTCTGTAGAGCTTGACGATGGAAAAGGAAGGTTCCAGATGAATCTGGATGTCCTTGCGGGTCACTACACCGCAGACTCGACCCTCATCAGTGGTGAGCACAAGGTGATCGATGCCGGCATCAATCAGTGTTGTGTATGCACAGAGAATGGTCGCTCCGGCCTCAATGGTTTTCACCGGCGAGGACATGAACCGTTCCACTCTCTCCCATTTCTCGCCACGAATGATAACCTTTCGCAGATCCTTGTGCGTGATGATGCCGACAGGCCGATTATCCCCGTCCACGACAACGATCGAACTCACCCCGTTTCGCTCCATTTTCATTGCCGCGTCAACAATGGCGGCCTGAACTCCGCACACCACCGGCTCTTTGTAGACGATCCTCTGAACTTCCAGAACAAACGACGCCTCTTCCATAATCTTGCGGTCCGATGCCATGGCTCTGAAGGATCGAAAACGCTTGTCGACAATCGCGGAAAAGAATGCAGAGAAACGTTTGTTCTTTTCAAGAACCGTCTTGAAGGAGCCCATATCGAGCAAGTAACAAACGGTGTCTTCCAGGGCAACCGCTCTCACCCTCGATGGGCCTCCATACAAGGACATGATTCCTAGGAGCTCCCCCCTTGAGAGGTAGTCCACGGCACCATCGTCGTCAAACAGCCCGATAAGCCCTGAAAAAACGAGATAGATATACGGAGAGATCTGACCCATGTCGTACAGGATTCTGTCCTTTCCGTACAATTCGACCTCAAGTGACGAGACGAGCGTATCCATCTCGTCTTCCAACAGAAAGGAAAAAGGGCGAATCCGGCTCATGAATTCTCTGGGAGGCATCATAGGTATTGCCCTTTCCAGGCATTTTTGCGCATGATTCTCCATGTATGGAGCAAATTGGAGTAACTTCTCAATAAGTCAAGGTAACGACCGCTTTGCAGGTCGGGTTTCCATACCCGACACCATGGCGCGAAGGTTGTCCTCGAGATTGAAATCCCGACCGACTTATTGAGAAAATACAAATTGGATACTTCAGGGGCGATGAACACAATCTTGCATCTGAAGTATAACCAACATGGGTGAATCGGGAGGATGACAATTCAGTCAGGAGATGAAAATACCAGATGGGGGTTTCTTTTCCGTACATTCTTTTCGGGAAGGGCATGCGACAAGCCAATATGCTGCTTAATCGATACTTCTGGGCAGTTGCAACCAGCAAATGTTACTTCTCAATATGTCCAGGTAACCATAGCTTTGCGGGTCGGGTTTCCATACCCGACACATTGGCGCGAAGGCTGCCGTCGGGATTGGAATCTCGAGAGCCTTGTTGAGAAGGTACCAGGAAATCGCACTGGAAGAATGCAGCAGGTAAACGAGGATGGGCTGCCAAGGCGCTGGTTTCGGCTTGCCGATTTTCAGTGATCCGGCTATTAGTTCCATTGTCTTTTTCAGAGGAGCTCCGTCATGAAACCTGTTTATCTGGATTACAACGCCACCACTCCCATAGATCCACGAGTGGCTGAGGCCATGCTGCCCTTTCTCCATGAGCACTTCGGCAATCCATCGAGCAGTCATATCTATGGAACGACCACCAGGCAAGCCGTGGAAAAGGCACGCCGGCAGATCGCCGAGATGCTCCATTGTGCCGTTGACGAGGTGATCTTTACCAGCGGCGGTTCGGAATCGAACAATTACGCCGTGAAGGGAGCGGCTCTCGCTTACCGTGCAAAGGGCAATCACATCATCACGTCATCCGTCGAGCACCCCGCCATTGTGGAAGTCTGCCGGTATTTGGAATCGAATGGTTTTCGCGTGACATACCTCCCGGTAAATGGTGACGGGCTCGTCAGTCTCGAGGAGATAGAAAAAGCTATCACTCCTCTGACAATTCTCATCACGATCATGCATGCCAACAACGAGGTCGGGACCGTTCAGCCCATCAGGGAGATATCCGACATTGCCCACCGTCACGGGATTCTTGTTCATACTGACGCGGCCCAGTCAGTAGGGAAGATTCCCGTTTATGTGGACGATCTCGGAGTGGACATGCTCTCCTTAGCAGGCCACAAGCTCTACGCCCCTAAGGGCATCGGTGCCCTTTACATACGTTCCGGGGTCAAACTGGAAAAGCTCATTCACGGGGCAGGGCATGAAATGAACTGGCGGGCGGGTACCGAAAACGTGATTCAGATCGTGGGACTGGGAGAAGCCTGTGCCATGATTCATGGGAACCTGCCCACCTACCACGATCACATGAAGTACGTGCGCGACCGTCTGGAATCGGCGCTGAAGCAGAAATTCCCGGATATCCGAATCAACGGCCATCCTGAGAAAAGGCTCCCCAATACCTCCAGCGTCAGTTTTAGAGGCCTTGAGGCCAATACGATCCTTTCGGAGCTTTCGGATGTGGCGGCCTCAGCCGGTGCGGCGTGTCACAGCGACCATGTGGATGTTTCGGCAGTCCTGACAGCTATGGAAGTTCCCCTCGAATTCGCAATGGGGACTATCCGGTTCTCGACCGGCCGCTTCACTTCCGCCGCAGAGATCGATCAGGCCGCTGAACGCATAGCCGAAGTTGTGGAAAAGTTGAGGCCAAGAGATGCTGCCAAGCCCGTTCAGGCTGAGCCGGGCAGGATACGCCTTACCCAGTACACCCATGGCCTTGGGTGCGCATGCAAGCTTCGTCCCCAGCTCCTCGAAAAAGTCTTGAAGAGGATGCCCCTTTCCTCTGATGCGAATGTTCTCGTGGGGGTCGACACTTCTGATGACGCGGCTGTCTATCTTATCGATTCAGAGACTGCCGTTGTTCAAACGGTCGATTTCTTCACGCCGGTTGTGGATGACCCGTTCCAATTCGGAGTAGTAGCTGCCGTCAACGCCTTGAGCGACATCTATGCGATGGGTGCGAAGCCTTTGTTTGCACTGAGCATCGTCGGATTTCCGAGCAACAGGCTGCCGCTTTCCGTTCTTGAAGAAATCCTCAAGGGAGCGCATTCAGTCGCCGCCGATGCGGGCATCTCCATCATCGGCGGACATACGGTGGATGATACGGAGCCCAAGTTCGGTCTGGTGGTGACTGGGTCCATCGATCCGCGGAAAGTAGTAAAGAACATCGGGGCGAGACCAGGGGATGCACTCATTCTCACGAAGCCGATCGGCACAGGGATTCTGTCTACAGCCTTGAAACAGGGAATGATCGATGACCTGCAGGCAGGGGTTCTCTTCCGTACGATGGCTACTCTGAACAAGGGAGCCGCGGAAGCCATGGAGCGCTTTGATGTCGATGCGTGTACCGACGTGACAGGCTTCGGCCTTTTGGGACACCTTCTGGAGATGATCAGGGGTTCCCGCGTATCCGCTGAGGTCCAGATTTCTTCAATTCCGCTGTTGCCGGGTGTCATGGAACTGGCTACAGCGGGGGTCATCCCCGGAGGCACACAGAGCAATTACGATTATACGGAGCAGTTTGTGGCATACGATGACAGGGTCTCAACCACTCAGCGTCTGATCCTGAATGATGCCCAGACTTCCGGAGGACTGCTCGTCGCCGTTCGTCAGGAAGCGGTGGAGGATTTCCTGACAGTGCTGGGAGAAAAGGGAGTGACCTCTGCAAGAAGAATTGGATGCGTGCTGCCTGAACAAAAATTCAGGATCGCAGTGCAGAAATAGAACTGGAGCCTGTCTTGATTTCCAAACATCAGGCTTGTCTTCTTGGGGAGATAAAAATCGATATAATAAAAAGTATGATTTGGAGATGGAAGTGGCACTTGACTCCATGGGTGTGAGCAGTTAATGAGGATCGGACCTTGGAGGGGAGATTCCCGTCCCATTGGACAGTCTCTTGTCTCCGGTCCTGCTTGTTTGGATGATCCCCTCGATTCTCTCTCAGCTGGATGCTAACGTGAGGTTGATTCATACGGGATTCCACTGTGCAATGAAATTTTCGTGCTGCAATTTGAAGGATTACAGGAATGGTCTCAATAATTGTCGATGAAAAGCCTATTCAAGCGGAGGAGGGAGCCAATCTCCTTCAAGTATGTCTCGAAAACGGAATCTACATTCCCAATCTCTGTTTTCTCAAGGAAATGGAGAACCCGACAGCATCTTGCAGGTTGTGCCTTGTCGAGGTGAATGGTGGGGACAAGCCGGTTACATCCTGCACGACAAAAGTGAGGGAAGGGATGGTCGTCCGAACGGATACCCCCCGGGTCAGGCATCTCCAGCAAATCGATTTTCAGTTGCTTATGTCCGCCCACCACATGGATTGCAGGAATTGTCTTTCAAGAAAACACTGTGAGCTGCAAAAAATCGCCAAGTTCCTGGGAATTCGTCTCAAGCCGACCAAATTTGAAGAGTTGGGGCGGGATCTTGCCGTACTCAAGCACCCGTTATTCGACTTGCTGCCCGCCCGCTGTATTCTCTGCCGGAAATGCCTGTTCGTATGTGCACAGGCCAATAATGGTCAGCCTTTGCTGCGCTTGGTCAGAAAAGGGTACGAGAGTTTGATCGAAGCCGCATGTGCGGGACAAGACCCTGAGGAGCTTCCCTGCAAGTATTGCCTGGCATGCGTCAAGGCCTGTCCTGTCAGCGCCATTGTGCCGGTTCCCACATACGAACTGGAAAAGACCGTCTGACGCCCAGACGCAAACGCGAATCATCCTGGCACTCGACTCCCCGCATGAGATCCCTTCCTCACCCGTTTGCCCCCCATTGAGTGGTTCGAGGTTCCACGGCTTTCGTAGAAGGGGGGTACCTGATCCGGCCCCATCATGCATGACGACCCCGCCCCCCAGCATGGGGACGGGGGTCATCGTTTTTGATCGAGCCTTCGCTGAAAATACCTGCCGGTTGCATTCCCCTTCCCGTGTCAGGCAATCAGGATATGCCATGAAAGACCATCTCAAAAATCCGCAAATTCTTCCTGGTCAAATGGAATGACCTTCTCGGGCGAGACATCCTGCCCTTCTTTGGGTGTTGTGCCACTGCCGTTCGTTTTCTTCCGCACCGAAGTCTTTTGCGGCAGAGCCTTCCTGACCGTGGGGGGTATCAATCCGGCTTTGAGGGGGCGTTCCTTCGCCTGCACTCTCTTTTGCATGGAATCCATTATGTTTCCACCTCCGATGAACGCAGCCAGATCATATACGTATGCCTTCATTTGCTCCGCCTGGGCGCTCATCTCTTCGGATGCCGATGCCGACTCTTCGGCACTGGCTGCGTTCTGCTGTACAATCTTGTCCATCTGGCCGACAGCGGAGTTGACTTCGGTGATGCCGTGGGTCTGTTCCTGCGATGCCGCAGCGATTTCCGCAACCAGTTCCCCCGATTTTGCAACACAGTCCGCGACTGCCTTGAAATCCTGGTTGGTTTTCTCAACGAGACCAGAGCCCTCCTGGACCCTTTTCACCGTGCTCTCGATGAGGTCGGCGGTATTCTTCGCAGCCTCGGCGGCCCGCATGGCGAGGTTCCTCACTTCATCCGAGACGACGGCAAAACCGGCACCCGCCTCTCCAGCACGGGCTGCCTCCACGGCGGCGTTGAGAGCGAGCAGGTTGGTTTGAAACGCTATTTCATCGATTGTCTTGATAATCTTCTGGGTTTCCTCGCTCGCCATGGTGATCTCGTTCATGGATGCGGTCAAATGGGCCATGGTGGTATTCGCCTGTTCCACGATTCTAGTGGAGTCTGTCATGAGCCGATTTGCCTGGCTGGCATTTTCTGAATTCTGGCGGGTCATGGAGGTGATTTCTTCCAGGGCCGATGAAGTCTCTTCAAGGGATGCTGCCTGCTCCGATGCCCCTTCTGCCAGTTGCTGGCTGGAAGCCGCTACCTGGCGGGACGCAGCCGCCACTTGATCGGAAGCATCCTCAAGGCCGGTAATCGCCTTCTTAATGGGTTTGATGATCATCCGGGCGAGGAGGGCGGCCAGGCCGATACCCAGGAGCGATCCCACAACTATGAAGGCGATGATGAAGGTTTTCCCCTTGACGCTGGTATTGGTGTATACCGTTTGAGCATCCTGATCGATTTCACCTGCGATCTTCAATGTCTTGCCTGCAGCCGCATCGATCTCTGCAATACTCTTCTGCCTTGCAGTGTGATTCTTCACAGTCTTCGAAAACTGCTGATCGTAAGTGTCGGCCTGACTTTTGATCTCCGCTGTGGCAGCGGGAATCGTCTTTAAACTGGATAGGGATTGGCTGACTTTCTCCGCTCCCTGCCTCCACGCGAAGAATTCCGCCACGTAAGTGCCGGTCTGCAGGGTCAGTTCACTGATTTTTCCCGCCTGCTGAATCCTTCCGATCCCCTCCTGGATGATCTCGCCGGTCCTGGCAATCTGGCTTTCTATGTCATCAACGTAGACGCCGGCGCAGACAATGAGTCCCCATGGTTTGAAGTACTTGGCATATGTCACCTTGGGGAACACCGCATCTCCCATGCCTGGTTTCGTCCAGAAGTATTCGGTATAGGATTCCCCTTCCCTGATAGCGCCCCCTACCACTTCCTTCATGAAGGTCTTGCCTGTCTTCTTGTCCTGAATCTTGCCGAAATCCTTCCCCTCAAGGCCTCTGTCACTGCCGTGTGCGACGAGAATGAGGTCCTCCTGAACGACGAAGAAATAGTTGTTGCCGTCAAAGTGGAGATTGCGGACGGCTCCCAGGGCTGCCTCCTTTCCGAGATTCGCGTTGTGGTAATGTTGCAGGACGTCGTGGCCGACGGCCACGATTCCCCTGATCTTGTCAATGGAGTAGTCTTTCAAGGTCTTGGCATTGGCCTGAAGAACCGATTCCTTGGCTCCTACGGCGATTTTTTTCGCTTCCTGATCCGACAGGCTGGAAATCCTGGCGGTGGTTTCCTTGAGTTCGTTAATTGCCTTGACGTCATCAGCTTCCAGCTGTTTCAGTTCCTCTGCGGCTCTCCTGTACACCTTGACTGTTTCTGCGATTTCGCCGGCGCTGTTATCCTGAGTATGGGCTGAGTTGATGTTGCCTGTTAGCTTCCCCAGTTCGTCGAGACTCTGGATGAGTCTCTTGTAAGAATCCTCGTCCTTCTTGATGATGAAGTCCTTTTCATAGCTTCTGGCTTCGAGGATTTTCTCTTTTATCTGACTCGCTGATTCGATAATCTGCCCTGAACCGATCACCCGGTTCAGAGTAATAAACCCGGCTCCGCCGATGGCGAGACCCACCAGGACGACAACAATGAAGCCGCCGTAAATCTTGCTTCCGATCCCCGATTTTGAAATCTTCATCGATTCGATCCTCCTCCATGTGACGGTAAAGTGTGCGTGATAAAATTGCGCTGTTGTTTTGCTTCCATCTGTTGCTTCACCTGTATTTTTGAGCAACGGCTGTTCGCTGCTCTCCAGCAACACCTGTTCAAAGAAGGCTCATTGACATCATCGTTCAATGTGCTCAGTGCCACTGTGCAAATAATGGTGTGGAAAAGAGAATGATTTCGAGAATTGTTTTTGAAAGCATGCCGGCGATTTTCCTGCCGAGGACTCCAGCGCATGCTCTATACTCATCAGCAAGATCGGTATGTATTGGTATATTTCTTTAATGCTTTTCCATATGTGTGCCACGAATTTCCAATCCCTCATAGAGGAGGCAATGTTGAAGATATCTTTTAGGATTCAGCATTCGCTATGATTTTACTATATGTTATGATAGGATATTGATTATTCAGTATCTGGACAGCAGTGAGTTCTCTTAAGTCGCTGGAATTGTTGGGGTCGAAGAATGAAGCCTCATACCGGCCTCATGAGGAATTTCAGGGACTTAGCAGATAAGATTTCAAATATCCTGGAGAACTTACTACTGTCCAGTTACTATTTGAAAGTCCTGGTATGCTCTCTGCGTTGAAGGAGCTTACGGAGGCGGCTCTATCCGTGTGCAAAGATTTGATGCCGAACAGAGGAGGATCTGAGAACCATGGTCACCCTTCCCATCCAGAACCGTTCCGAAAACTACCTTGTGAGTCCCACAAAAATCATAGCCCTGGGACTGAACTACCGTGATCATATCGCTGAGAGTCAGAGTGTAAAGGTTCGCGGGTTTACGGGTGAAATCCCTCTGGAGCCGATTCTCTTTCCAAAGACTCCCAACGTCCTCATCGGTCCGGAAGAACCGATTGTTATTCCCAATTTTCTCAAGGGATATGGTTTTGATTCCCTTCGTACCGACTATGAGGCGGAACTCGCGGTCATTATCAAGAAACGGTGCAAGAACATCGGGGAGAAAGAGGCAATGGATGCCATTCTGGGGTTCACTTGCATGAACGATGTGAGCCAGCGGAATCTGCAAACAGGGGATCGGTCAGGGTGGTTCAGGGGAAAATCTTTGGACACGTTTGGTCCCGTGGGTCCGTGTATTGTGCTGGCGGAGGAAATGAGAGATCCCCAGAATCTGTGCATTGAATGCAGGCTGAATGGGGTAAGAGTTCAGAACTCCAACACAAGGCACATGATCTTCAAGATCCCGGAGATCATCGCCTTTGTCTCCAGGAATTTCACTCTCATGCCGGGAGACATCATTGCAACGGGAACACCCAGCGGAGTTGGTCCCATCAAGCATGGAGACACTGTGGAGGTGGAAATCGAACGAATCGGTATCCTCAGAAATCCGGTTGTTGAGGAATGAGACACTTGCCGGAATGAGGGGCGGTCAAGTTGTGACTGTTACTTTTCCGAGTACTCCGTTTCCTCCGCGAAGATGCTGTTTTCGGCGCTCACCCCAATAGTCTCCTCAACCTGTCGCTCCATCCCCGCCTTTACAATCCATCCCACAAAGTGATCCCCTTCGTGAAGCACTTCATTCACTGAACTGTCGACCTCCTCCATGAACGGTGAGATCCTCTTCCATGTCTCCCTGTCCACCCGTGCGCTCAAGGTATAACCGTCGATTTTCAGGCGATTTCCATGTGAAAAGATGCGGACGAGATGAATGTCTTTCAGGTTTTCCCTGGCATGCAGGTCCTCTCGTGCAAAAAACACTTTCAACCAGTCGGCCCTGCTCACTTCCAGGATATGTCCGGAGAGGACGATGCCCTCTCGGATTCCGTCAGATGCCTTTCTGCGCCCCCAGCAATTGCACAGAAATTTCTTCTCGACTTCTTCCCCTGAAGGAATGAAGTAGGCATAAACCTGGTGGATCGAGTGACGGTCCAATTCGACGGTGAGTCGGACTTGCGTACCGGTGGCTGTGCGTGTCAGGATCTCCATGATTCGAAACCTTCTTGAATAGCAGAATCGACAAATCGGCACTGGGAGAATTCATTCAAATCATTGCCCCATCTGCCATTGGAGGAGTCAGCTTAGGAAGACTCCCAAGCGGCGGATGAACACAGCCTGTCCTTCCGCTTGACTGAAAAAGCTGTTGACTCCTCGGTTATAATGGAAGCGGGAAGAAACACTTTCCCCCTCCTAGAGAGCTGGGCTTTCCCCCTCCTTCCCAGCTCTCTTATATCATAAGCTCCCCTGTTTCTCTGTAGTTTCAGCTTCCCGGCCGACTGCCTGCCCGAATGAGAAGTGTACCAATCATCCGTTTCATTGCCTTTCATGCTCTATGGGCGGGACTGAAAAGTCCGCCTTTACCCATTTGTTATCAAATCCTTCTCAGGCGTCGATTCTAAAAATAGCTTACCGAATTGATTGTATTGAGAGAGACATCGCTGCTTCTTCCGAACTTTCTCAATCAATAAGCAGGTCGGGGTTTCAATTCCGAAAGCCTTTGCGCCGAAGTATCGGATATTGTAACTCCACCTGTAAAGTGTTCGTTACCAGGGCTCGTTGAGAAGTTACCTTCTTCCTGATTCACACAACACGCGGCAGGGGGTTTTTGGTCTCCTGGATGCAGGATTCTGACAATGTATGTAATGCGTCGTCACGAAAGGCTTGAAAGAAATCTCAAGGTTACGTGGCAAGACCAGGAGCTTGTTTTCAACGGTTTCACGAAGGACATCTGCGCTGGCGGTGTCTTCATTGTGACGAGCCGTCCCGTCCGTCCGAGGGATATCATCAAATTGGAGCTTGCATCCAATGGCTCCGAACCTGTTATTCATTGCGTCGGAAGGGTGATTTGGGTGAACCAGGGCCAAGTGGAGAGCTTTCCGCCAGGCTTTGGAGTCGAAATACTGGATATTGATTCGGAATCGTTGGAGAATCTTCTCAGTTGCTGCGATGATGAGAAGCCTGGACCACATTGTTGACGATGTTCCGTCGTCCAAAGCATTGTTCTCAAGCCTGTTGACGTATAATCGCATTCTCTTGATTCTCCAACCAAATCCATGTGCCCTCTCAATGAGCAGGTCGGGATTCCGATCCCGACAACCTTTGCGATGTGTCTGATATGGAAACCCGACCTGCGAAGTTGCCGATACCTGAACTCATTGAGTAGTTGCAAGATTATTACGTAATTCCTCGACTTCCTGATTATTTCTTCGTGCTTCACATGTATTTCCCTGTGAAAGAGCTGTGATTGTGCCTGTGCCGTTCTGACTTCTTTGTGTTTGGAAATAGATTGGTTGCACCTGAAGACCTCCCTGTGCCCAAACCCCTCGGCCATTGTCAAGTCATGTCATTGGGAGTATAAAGTGCTCCTTTACAGACTGATCGGTTGAGTTCTAGAATGAGTTTCATATGGAACGTTTCGCTGATTAAGCCAATGGATTCGATTGGGTATTCGCCGGTCGTCAAGAGATGATTCCGGTTCGGGGGTCTTCGATGAGGATCGAGGGGTGGCTGGATACTATGCTTTTGGCTATGGAAGTGACAACATGATCATGTCGGGGGTTTTTCAAGGGAGTCATGTCGGGGGAGTCGAACGGTTTGAGGTGTCTTCTGTTTCCCGATGCACCGGGGAATTCGATGAGACTCGCGGGCACCTCAGTGAGAGAAGGAATTGGCATGCATAGAATTTTCGTTGCCTTGACTCTTGGAGTTTTGTGGATCATCCTTGCCGTCTCGTTTCCACCTTTTTCCGAAGGTGTTGAAAAGGAGCCCCCCAGGAAAATGCGAGTCAAG
>JAAYUJ010000553.1 GCA_012517775.1 Deltaproteobacteria bacterium | reverse complement strand
CGTTTCTCACAAACTCATGGAGAGTGGTCGTCACCTCGATGTTCACGTATTGACCATGTCTGAACTGGAATCGGTGGAAGGGGAAGCGGGGAATTTTCAGGTCAAGATCCGTAGAAAAACCCGCACTCTGAACTGGGATACCGCACCACCCGCGGCTTCCTATGGGGCGGACGAAATCGTCTCCCTGAGGGTCGGGGCCATCATAGTCGCTCCTGGCTTCAAGGTCTTCGATCCCGGTATGTTCGATACATTCGGGTACGGCGAATATCCAAACGTCGTCTCCAGCCTTGAGTTTGAAGCGATTCTCAATCCTTACGGGCCCAATCATGGGCGCCCTTTGAGGCCGTCCGACCAGAAGCCTCCCAAAAGAATCGCCTGGCTGCAGTGCGTGGGGTCTCGTGATCTGCATGAGGGGGCTCACGGGTACTGTTCCAGTGTGTGCTGCATGTATGCCATCAAGGAAGCTCTTGCCGCAAAGCAGCATGATCCCGATCTCGAAACCGTGATCTTCTTCATGGACATGCGCACCTTCGGCAAAGAGTACGAGGAATATTACAACCGGGCAAAGAATGAAGCCGGGGTAAGGTTCGTCCGTTCCCGAATTCACAGTGTGGAACCTGCCGGGGGAGGCACGGACGATTTGAGGCTTGAGTATGCTGACGAGAACGGGGAGCATTGCGCGGAGCTGTTTGATATGGTGGTTCTCTCTGTCGGGTTGGAGCCGCCTTCCGAGGTGCAAAGCCTGGCGGCCAGGCTGAATATTGAGCTCGACGAGAATGGTTTTGCCGCCGTGGGTGATTTTGCCCCTGTGGAGACCAGTCGACCGGGAATCTTTGCCTGCGGCGCATTTGCGGGTCCCAAGGATGTTCCCTCTTCCATCATGGAAGCCTCCGCAGCTTCAGCGGCCTCTGCAGTCATGCTTTCAGCATCTCGGAAAGCAGTCACCCGCGGAGTCGAGTATCCACCTGAAGATCCGGTCATCTTTGAGAGACCCCGAGTGGGTGTGTTTTTCTGCCTGTGCGGGTCGGAGGGGAGCGGGTCGGTGGACTTGGCGGCAGTTCGTGAGTCCGTAAGGGGATTGCCCAATGTGGTGTTCGTATCGGGAGATATTACGAATTGCGGGCCGAACGCACAGCAGGAGATTGTAGACGCCATAAAAGGGCACGGGGTCAACCGGGTGGTGGTGGCGGGATGCAGCCCCCGCACCCATGAGAGATTCTTTCAGGAAACGATAAGAAAAGCGGGTCTGAACAGGTATCTCCTGGAATTTGCCAATCTCTGGTTTCAGGATGCGTGGGTCCATGAAGATCAGCCGGTTCTGGCAAAGGAAAAGGCCGTGGATCTCATCCGCATGGCGGCAGCCAAAGCTGTTCTCCTTGAACCCTTTCCCGAGCAGGAGCAGGCCGTTACGCAACGTGCCCTGGTGGTGGGTGGAGGAGTCAGTGGAATGGTGGCGGCGCGGTCGCTGGCGGACCAGGGCTATCCTGTTTATCTGATTGAACAATCGGGTCGTCTGGGAGGATATGCCCGAAATCTCCACAAGACCTGGAGGGGAAACGACGTCGTTCCCTATGTGGACGAACTGATTCAAAGCGTGACCAGCCATCCCAATATCACCGTTCGGCTTTCGAGTTCCATCGGGAAGGTGGAGGGTTGCGTGGGGAATTTCAAATCCACTATCCAGAACGGTGCCGAGGCGGAAATCGTGGAACATGGAGTGGTGATTCTGGCCACGGGCGGAAAAGAATTCCAGCCTGTGGAGTACCTCTATGGTCAGGACAGCCGAGTTTTAACGCATCAGCAGCTGGATACGTGGTTCAAGACCAATGACCCGAATCTGAAGACGATCCAATCCGCTGTTTTCATCCAGTGTGTCGGGTCCCGGGAGCCGGATCGCCCCTACTGCAGCAGGGTGTGCTGCACCCATTCCATGGAAAGCGCCCTTGAGCTGAAGCGGATCAATCCGAACGCCTGCGTATATGTCCTTTATCGCGACATGAGGACATACGGAGACAGGGAAAAACTTTACCTCGAAGCCAGGAAATCCGGTGTCGTGTTCATTCGCTTTACTCTCGATGCCAAACCCCGTGTGGAGCTGGTAAAGGGAAAACTGAGCGTGACGGTTTTTGACCCCATTCTTCAGAGAAACCTCACGATCGTCGCGGATCTCATCACCCTGGCGACTGCCATCCTGCCAAACGAGGTGAAGACACTGGCGCAGGCTTTCGATGTACCGGTGGACAGCGAAGGGTTCCTGTGCGAAGCCCATCGGAAGATGCGTCCGGTGGACTGTGAAACCGACGGCGTTTTCCTTTGCGGACTGGCGCACTATCCCAAGTCTCTCGACGAAAGCATCGCTCAGGCCATGGCAGCCGCTTCAAGGGCTGCGACATTCCTTGCCAAGGAAGCTGTCTATTTCACCGGAGCTGTGGCATTCACGAATCAGCTTCTGTGCAGCAGTTGCGGGACCTGCGTGTCCATCTGCCCGTTTTCGGCGGCCAGCTTCAATGACAAGGGCAAGGCAGACATCAATCCCGCTCTCTGCCGGGCTTGCGGCCTCTGTGTGGCTTCGTGCCGATCGGGTGCCATAAGGCTGCGTGGTTACGACGATGCGCAGATCTATGCAATGATCGAAAGCATATAGGGAATGCTGTTTTGGCATTTGCTCGCACAATACAGGAGAGAGAAATGTCCCAGTGGGAACCGAAGATCGTCGCTTTCATGTGCAGCTGGAGCTCATACCCGGGGGCGGATTATGCAGGGCTGAGTCGGCTGGCTTATCCACCCAACATTCGAATCATCAAGGTGCCGTGTGCTGGGCGGATCAATCCAAAGTTCATTCTTTCTGCTTTGCGTCAGGGTGCGGATGGCGTGTGGATTTCCGTATGTCATCCCGGCGACTGCCACTACCTGGAGGGAAACCTGTACGCCAGGCGCAAGTTTGCCCTGATGAAGAGCTTTCTGGAGCACACGGGAATCGAACCGGGCCGGGTTCATTTTTCCTGGATTTCCGCCACGGAAGGCCGCAAGTTTGCCGATGTGGCAAGGGAAGTGGTGAGCTCGGTAAAGGCTTTGGGACCTGCCAGGCACATGATCAAAAGAGAAGCTGAGGTGGCATAGATGCAAGGCTATACAGAACGAATCCGAGAGGCGGCCAAACGCCTGCTTGCCGAGAAGAAAGTGGATGTGGTGATCGGGTTTCGCAAGGGGACCATCCCTTTCATGAACGAGCCCTTTCTTGTGAAAACCCCTGACCAGGCCGACCAACTGTACTGGGACGGCAACTGCGGAATCAACCTGGCCAATTATCTTGCCAAGAGAACGGACAAGATCGGTATCGTGGCCAAGGGATG
>JAAYUJ010000552.1 GCA_012517775.1 Deltaproteobacteria bacterium | reverse complement strand
TGATTCATCGATCAACCTCATTGTGGAATTTCTTCTGATTGCAGACTGGCTCCGTTGCAATGAAAAAGCCTCCGTGCAACTTTTCGATAAGTGCGGTTAACGATAGCTTTGTTGGTCGGGTTTCCATACCCCACACATCGGCTCAAAGGCTGTCGGGATCGGAATCCCGACCTACTCACATATTGAGCAAAAACGCCTGTGCATCACAACCCCGCAAGTCGCCATAAAGAGATTCATTACCACTGAACTCAGAGGGGAGCAGACAGTGCATCCAGGGTGAGCTTGGCTGTCGGTTCCGCATTGAGGGGCAAAGCTTCGGGGTCACCCACGGCAAGACGATCCTTCGGGACGCCATGAGCACGCTCCATTTCTTGAGTGATTGCTCGGCCCCTTTCTACAGCCAGTCTTTCAAGAGCCTCATCAGGAACAGGTTCACTATCCAGGAGACGGATGTAGATTTCTGTTGCCAGTGTCGATGATTGCTCCGAGCTCATGACTCCCGGAATGACTTTGTAGAGCTTCAGGCGGTCGACAACTCGCGACAGGTAAGGCCCTTTCTTATCTTTGCCCTTTTCTTCCTTCTCCTTTTCCAGGTTCTGCGGTTTGATACTCCCGTCCTGCACGCCTTCCTCCAATTCTTTGAGAGCATTCTTGCCCATACGTTCCTCGTAGATATCTTCGAGAGCGCCACGCACCTTGGAGTCGGAAAAGTCGAGGGGTCCTGGATCACTGTCTGCTTCGATCCTGGCACCCATGCGCCGGAACAAGGCACGGCGTAAACTGAGGTCCCTGTATGCGGCTCCATCCGCCTCCAGACTGTATTGTCCCTGAACAACAAGCTTAAGTTGGGGCCGTTTCTTGAGAAGTGCGGCGAGGTTTTTCAATTTCTCTTTCTCCGGAGGCAAAAGATCGAAATTGCCCGCTTCAAATACAACCGTATTGAATTCCTCGTCTTCCTTGCCGAACATGGAGCCCAGGGCTCGAAACGGTGCTGTCACGATCTTCTTCAAGAGATTTGTGAAGGCTTTCCAGATGATGGGGCCGAGCTCGAACTGAGGGTTGTCGAGATCACCGCTTACCGGCAATCCGATATCGATGCGGCCTTTTGAGTCTTGGAGCAGGGCGACTGCAAGCCTGAGGGGCAGGTCGACGGCGTCGGGGCTTTCCACCCGTTCTCCAAGGACGAGTTTGTCCACAATGAACTTGTTGTCTCCGAACAGCTTGCTATTCTGGATCTTGTACTTGAGGTCCATGGACAGCTTTCCGGACCTGATCCTGTGGCCTGCGAACTTCCCGGAATATGGAGACAGGTTGGCCATTTCCACATTGCGAAAGACCATGTCGATATCTGTGGAGCGCTTCGGATTACACAGGTTCATTATTCCGCTGATCTTGGCAAGGCCGAACTGATCCACGCGCCCGTCCAGCTGGACCTTTGCCTGGTTGTCGGAGCATGAAGAAATTCCCATCACGATCCCTTTGAGAGCATGGATGCGCGAGGAGAATTTGGGGCGAAGGCTCAGGTCGGCGAAGAAGATGTTCCCGTTTTCCACATTGATCCTGCCGATTTGGAACGGGAAGAAATCCTGTCCGGCTCCGGAAGCTGAGGGAGTCTTTGCTGCGGTCTTAACTGAAGATTCTCCTTTCTTCATGATTTTCGTCAGGTTGACGCTCCCGTCTTCGGCGATGATCAATTCCCCAACCGGTTTCCGGATCGTGATCTGTTCCGCCTCCACCCAATTCGGCTCCAGGGTGATCTTCAGTCGCGGGATTTGCAGCGTTTCAAAACCCATGTATGTCTCTTTGGAATGCGATTCGCTGAGGCTGAGACCGTGGAGGGTCGTTCCACCTTCGTAAACAAGTCTTGGCCCGTCGGCGGGAGAACCGTAGCGGAGGTTTCCCTGGGCGGAAAGATCCATTGAACGGAGTGTCAGGGTGATATGTGGCTCCAGATAAGGCTGCAGGGGAGTGAGGACGAGGCCGGTCGCATCGATTTTCGTTTCCAGCGAACCCGCCGAAGGATCTAGTTTCCCATGGATCTGTGCACTCCCTCCCTCCTGTACCTCCAGCGCGATCTTGAACGGAATGGGGGATTGGCCGTCCACATCGTTAAGCTCTACGCGAATATTCTGCAAATTCAACAGCGGTTTATCCGGAAGAGCAGTGAGGTCCGAGACGGCCGAACGAAAGCTTTCCAACTGTATGGTTTTGACAAGGAACTTCCATGGAGAGCCCCCACTGGGAGCGGCTTTCACTTCGGAGGGATTCGAAGGCGACGATTTGCGCCCTGCAAGCTGCATCCAATTGATCTGTCCCTCCTTATCCAGAATGAGGTCAACATGGCCGTCGCGAAGAACAATCCGGGATGCTTTCAGGAAGCGGCTGCCGAGGTCGAATTCGCCCTCATCGATGATCAATTGTGCGACACGGAAGGAAGGCTCTTCCGTATCAGGACTTCCCAAGCGGACTTCTTTGATCTCGCTGACAATTTCCTCCAGTGAAAGCTGGATTCCCTTTGCCCCTGTCTCGATACTTGCCTTCAGACTGAGGTCGAGTTCTGCAGCTTTAGCCTTGATAGGGACCGAGCGGCTCGAATCGCTCACATCAAGAGCAACGTTTTTGATCTGGATGGAGCGGGCCTGGAGTCTGAACGGAGAAGTCACGGGGACTTCTGTGGTGCGTTCCTGTGATGAGGTGCCGGCAGATTCAGAGGATACAGCTTCCTTGCTGTTGTCATCTTTGGATGACGTCTTGTGGAGTATCCTATCAAAACTCGTGCTGCCGGACGCATCTGTCTGAATGTTCACCGCTCCGCCGTCAACGACTATTTCATCCACGGTGAACTCGCCAGTTCTCGTGTCAAAGCTGGGTGCATTCGCCTTGATGCGCTTCATTTCCAGAAAAGACTTCCCACTCCCGGTCAGTCGGAGAGAAAGGTCCGAAACTCCGGCCTCAATGCCTTCCAGGATCAGTTGTGCCGGGTTGCTGCCTGCATCCAGCCGGTATTTGGATTCCACGTTCAGAATGCCGTCTGGAGGCTCGATATTCACCCGGTCCTTCGTGAAAGCCCAGAGGGTTTTTGCCAGGATTCCCTTGAAAGCCAGTCTACCGCTGGAAAAGAGAGGTGAGAGGGAAATCCGTCCTTGCCATTCAATGGTTTCTCCGTCAGTGGTGTGAGCCAATAGAGAGTAGACTCCATCATGCCCTTGCAGGGTCGAAAAATCCTTTAGATTGAGGTTCAATGCTTCGACTTTGAACTCCGCAGGGGTGCTCTGCCTCCTGTCGACGATCTCCATGGATCCATCGACCAGTTCCAGCCTCTGGAGTACCATGCGGAAGAGTCTGGATGCGGGATCTTCGGGCTCCTCCCTCTCTGGGAGGAGCTTCTGTAAGTTGATTCTTCCGTCCGGTTCGATGGCAATAAAAACGAAAGGCTTTTCAAGCCGGATCTGCTTGAACGCAGCCAGCCAATGATTGATGCCGCTCAACTGCAGGTCGACAAAAAGTCGATCGAACGAGGCCATGGGGTTTCCATCGGGATCCCTCAAACTGAAAGCTCGGGCCTCCAGAGTGAAAAGGTAGGGATTTATCTTCACTTCGCCAATCTCGAGAAGACATTGGAGTCTGTCACGGGCCATCTTGGGCAGATACCAACGGGCGGCGCAGGGCAGGAGAAAGAACCCGATGAGGGTGTAAAGCAGCACTGCGGCAACGGGAACGAACAGAAGTCTGCTGGTCAGCAAACGTGGAACGGATCCTTTCATTCGGTGCTCCTTTGAAATACACCTGGATCGAGTGAGTCCTGAAGGGGTTCTTGGATGCCTGTCAACGTGGTCTCGAGTCTTGCCCGCATGAACGATTACTTCTCAATGCGTCTTGGTCACGTCTGCTTCGCAGGTCGGGTTTCTCTGCCCGACACCTTGGACCAAAGGCTGTCGAGATTGGAATCCCGACGTACTTGCTGAGAGAGTACTCTCAATAAATATACCGTTTTGGTCCTTCCCGATCCAGGGAATCGGCTCAAAAGAAGATCGATTCTCCATGGAATCCGGTTTATTCTGAGTGCTGTTCTGAACACTT
>JAAYUJ010000551.1 GCA_012517775.1 Deltaproteobacteria bacterium | reverse complement strand
TCCGAGAAAAGCGAACGGGTACGTGGAGAGGCCTGATACGACAAGGGCCGCGATGGCTGCTGAAGGACCGGGAATGACCGAAACCGGCACACCGTATTCCAGAGCTCTCCGCACCAGCAGCATCCCTGGGTCCGACACACCGGGTGTTCCGGCATCCGTTACCAGTGCAAGATCCTCTCCGGCAAGCAGCTTCGCAATGAACTGCGGAGCGCGTTCTCCCGCATTATGGGTGTGATAGCTCAACAGGGGTTTGTGAATATTGTAATGGCTCAGGAGTTTTCGGGTGTGTCTAGTATCTTCAGCGGCAATGCAATGGACGGCCTTCAGGGTTTCCAGGGCCCGCAGAGTGATGTCCAGGAGATGTCCGATGGGAGTCGCCACCACGTAAAGCGTGCCCGGGCTGCCTCTCTCCTGCGTCTTACTGAGATGCTTCAAAGGCATTGGCAATCCAGGTCACTTGAGGATCCTGGTCATCCCAGACGATGCCGAGTACATCGAAGCGGGCTCTTCTTGTGTCGCCTTTTTGTGATTTCAGGTACCACTGAGCCAGCAGTGTCAATCGCTTTTGCTTGGCTCGGGTCACGGATTCCTGGGGCAACCCGTAGCCCTTGCCGTACCTAGATTTCACTTCAACAAAAACAATGGTACCCCCATCTCGGGCAATCAGATCAATCTCCCCGAGTGGACAACGAAAGTTCCTGTCCAGTATTTTCAGACCCTGTTTCTCAAGGTATCTGGCAGCCACTTCCTCACTGTCTCTTCCCTTTTGATAACGTGTGAGCACGATGAATCTTCCACCTCCCCATCCAGGCGGCACCCAAGTTCCGTAGGATGGACGGCGCTGATGTTGTGCTTTCTCAATAAGTAGGCCGGGATTCCAATTCAGACAGCGTTTACACCCGCATGTCGGGTATGGAAACCCGACCTACTAAGCGGCCGTTACCTGGATTTGTTCAGTGGCAAAAAGTCTTTCCTCTAAGGCTGCCTGAAGACTTTTATTTCCGCCTGGCTCTCGCGATCTTTCATCCACGCCTGCCACACTGTCATCTGCTTCTGCTGCAGTATCCGGCGCGCAATGGTTTCACGCTCTTTCTCCAGGTTTTCATCCGATTCTTTCCTGGCAAGCAACTGGCAGACGATGTATCGATTCCCCATTTCCAGGGGTGAATCGGCAAGCGGCCGGCTTTCGCTTAATTGCATGATACTGCTCATCGCTTCCCCCCTGAGCACTCGCAGGTCCTTATCCGGCTGGCTTCTCGAAAACCACTCGCTCTTCTTCACTTCCAGCCTGTTCGCTTTCGCTGCTTCCGCAAGGTTTTTGCTCTTGCGGGCTGCCTCCAGGAGATTCGCCGCAGCCTGGTAAGCCAACTTTCGAGATTCTTCCGCCTTGAATTCCCGTTCCGCCCGCTCCTTTACCTTATCAAACGGGATGACCTGGGGTGCCTGAATCCCTTTCACCTGAACCACGATGAAACCGTTGGAGACTTCCAGCGGATCACTGATTTCCTTTTCTGAAAACTCAAACAGCTTCTTTACTGCGTCCGGGGCAAGTCCCTCCACATCAGGAAAAGGATCATTGCGGGAAATCCATTTGGATGTTCCCCTCACCGGCAGGTTGCCGGCCTGCGCAGCCTGCTCCAGATCCTTCCGGGCATAAGCCAGGTCCGTGAAATCCCGGGCCTCCTTGAACACAATGTCACGGGCGCCCTGATCCTTGAGGGTCACCTCGATTTGGCTTCTTTCTTCCTCAAAAGTAGATGTCTTTTCAGGATGCACATCCTCCACTCTGATGATGTGGAAACCAAAAGGGGTGCGTACCAGATCTCCAATTTCTCCGGCTTTCAGGGAAAAAGCCGCATCGGAGAATGCCGGCACCATCTTTTCCCTGGTAAAAAACCCCAGGTCACCGCCGTTCTGTGCTGCAGTCGGATCCTGCGAATGCTTCCGGGCCAGCTCAGCGAAGTCCTTGCCCTTCCTCGCCTCATCCAGTATCTTCTGAGCCTCTCCGCGAACTCTGTTTACCTCTTCCTCCGGAGCGTCCTCCTTGACCGAAAAAAGGATGTGCCGGGCGCGAACCTCCTTTTCTTTCTGATATTCGGAAAGATGCTCTTGATAATACTGGCGGAGCTGGTCTTCAGAGACGTTTATCCCGGCGAGATGCGCATCAGTGTCAAAAAGAACGTAAGCAAACTGCCTCTTTTCAGGCTTTTTGTATTTCTCCGTATTCTGCTCGTAAAAGGCATGAACGGCTTTTTCCTCCAAGACGACCTTGTCCTCGAAAGATTTGGGATTGAAGAGCACATACTCCAGCTGAACCAGTGTGTGGTTCAGACGATAGTCGGCAAGAATCTCCTCCTGGGTAACCAGGGCCCTGCGCTTGACGAAGGATTCCACTTTACGAAGCGCCAGGTCTTTCGCAATTTGCTGCTCAAACATCTCTGGCGTCCTGCGGCTCTGACGCAGAAACAGGTCATATTTCTTCTTGTCGAACCGCCCGTCTGTCTGGATGACCGGAATTTCCAGGATGACCTGCTGGACTTCTCGGGGTGTGGCATCCAGGCCCATTTCCTTCGCGGCCTTTAGAACGAGATGGCGCTGGATCATCATCTCCAGAGCTCGCTTTTCAAGGCCCAACTGTCGAATGAGATCATCGGAAAAGCCTTCGCCGAACTGCCTCCGGTACATTTCCAGGAGGTCCCTGTAAAACGTGTCATAGTCGGCCCTGCTGATATATTGACCGTCGACCTCCGCGATCTGGCCTTCCTCTCCGGTTCTGAATCCACCCCATATGACAAATGAGACGATGATGAAACCAAATGCGACGATCATCAACCAGGATCGGGAATGT
>JAAYUJ010000075.1 GCA_012517775.1 Deltaproteobacteria bacterium | reverse complement strand
GGACATGAACGGTTTGTGACCCACCTCGGAATCGTCATTGATTTGTGTCTGACATTCTCCTATTCATATAGAGAGGATGCAGGAATGACGGTGCGACGATAGATTTCCTTTTGTCATGCCCGCAAAGCCGGGTATTTAAAAAGAAGATAAAGACCCAAATCTTCCAATCTTGACGAGCATGGTCTTTTCGGGAGTGAGACAGTTTCAGGAGGGCTGTCGGGCTTTCATGAATGTCATCTTTTTTGCCATTGTCTTCACAGCCTTCCTGACAACCGCATGGCGTCAGGTCATGTGGATTCCTGGGGGAGGCACCGTTTCTCCCATGGAGAGCCTGTCCAAGGCTATGGTGGAATCGGCGGCCGGTTCCGTGGAGCTTGCTCTGGGCCTTATCGGAGTCATGACCCTGTTTCTCGGATTGATGAAGGTGGCTGAAGCAGGCGGCCTTCTCGCAATCATCTCACGCCTCATCCGCCCTGTCACGGTATGGCTCTTCCCCGATGTTCCGCCGGACCATCCGGCCATGGGAGCCATGATTCTCAATCTTTCCGCCAATGTCATGGGCCTGGGCAATGCAGCGACCCCCTTCGGCATCCGGGCCATGCAGGAACTGGAGAAACTCAATCCCCATCCCGGAACGGCCACAGATGCAATGGTCCTTTTCATCGCCATCAACACCGCCAGCGTGACTCTTCTTCCAACAGGGGTCATCGCACTCCGAGCTGCAGCGGGGTCCATGAATCCCGCCGGGATTCTCCCCACCACTCTTTTTGCAACTTTCTGTTCAACCCTCCTTACCATATTCGCCACCAAGGCCTACCAGAGGTTCTCACCGCTGCCCGAGGCATCGCGGAGCATCGGGGAGGCACCCTCCGAAGGTGACATCCCATTGAACCCCGATGACCCCGGCCATGCCGTTGCATCTTCCAAGCCCTACCCCCTCTATGTGACCGGTGTAGCTTTCGCCCTGCTCATCGCCGTCATCCCCGCAACGGTAATGTGGGGAAAAGCCGTCTCCCCATGGATCATCCCTGGGCTCATGATGGCATTTCTGGGTTTTGGGGTGGCGAGGAAGGTAAGAATCTACGAAGTCTTTGTAGAGGGAGCAAAGGACGGGTTCCAGGTTGCCGTAAAGATCATCCCTTATCTTGTGGCCATTCTTGTCGCCATCGGCATGCTCAGGGCGAGCGGTGCCATGGACGCCGTTGTGGGAAGCATCGGAACATGGACCGCCAGGGTGGGGCTTCCTGCTGAAGGACTTCTCATGGCCATGATGCGCTCCCTTTCCGGCTCAGGCGCCTACGGCGTGCTCGCTTCCATCATCAACAACCCCGCCATCGGTCCGGACAGCTACACGGGATATCTGGTATCCACTCTGCAAGGTTCCAGTGAAACCACCTTTTATGTGCTTGCCGTCTATTTCGGGTCGGTCCAGGTCAAGCGAATCCGCCATGCCCTTGCTGCGGGGCTCACGGGAGATGTGATCGCCGTCATCATGTCGGTGGTGATCTGCTGGTATCTCTATGGCTGAGCCTATTGCTGCTTTCTCAATACACATTGAATATCCCCTCCCTTTCGGACTTGCAGGCCGGGGAGAACGGACGATGAAGGTTGTCCCGTGACTTCTCAATAAGTCCAGGTAACGATAGCTTTGTAGGTCGGCTTTCCATACCCGACTCCATGGCAAAAAGAGTTTCGGGATTGGAATCCCGATTCACTTATTGAGAAGTTACGTTGTCCCCTTCCCCGGCCATTGGAAAACGGATCGCTTCAGCCCTTGCGCAAACGACCTGCCCATGGCACAATCCCACTCAAGCGCTATCGGTCAGCCATTGCATTCCATCACCCTTAGCCTTTATTTGCCCCATTGGCTCAATGGCATCCCATTGTCCAAAAGGTTCAATAACGAGGTGTCTCGTATCGGATTGAATCTGAGTCGACGAAATGCAGTGGCTCCGCAGCGGCCCTGACAGTCGAAAAAATGCTGGGGATCAAGCTGAAACACAGTTGGGTGAATCATGTTGACTTGAATTGGAAAGGAGAGCTGAGGATCATGGCTACCAAATGGGTGTATCTGTTTGATGAGCTGGACCAGGCATCAGTTCATGCAGGAGGAGACTGGGAAAAGGTTCGTGCACTGCTCGGGGGCAAGGGCGCCAATCTTGCCGAAATGACCCGGATCGGTCTTCCCGTACCGCCTGGGTTCACTGTATCCACCGAGGCATGCAATGCCTATCTCGCCGCCGGTATGCAATTCCCTGAAGGGATGTGGGAACAGGAACTGGCGGCCCTCGCCGCAGTCGAGGAGAAGACGGGTAAGAAATTCGGCGACCCCCGAAATCCCCTTCTCGTATCCTGCCGTTCCGGCGCGAAGTTCTCCATGCCCGGCATGATGGACACGGTACTCAACATCGGGCTCAATGAAGCCACCGTGAACGGCATGATCGAGGCAACGGGCGATCCGCGCTTCGTCTACGACTCCTATCGCCGTCTCATCCAGATGTTCGGATCCGTGGTCATGGGGGTACCCGACGAGCCGTTCGAGGAGGTGATCGCAGAATTTCGAAAGAGCCGTGGGATCAGGAGTGACGCCGAGTTGAGCGCCGAGGACTGGAAGGCCATCGGCGAACGCTTCAAAGACATTTTCCGGCGGTACAACCGTATCGATTTCCCCACAGACCCCTTTGAGCAGCTCCGACTGGCAACGGAAGCCGTGTTCAAGTCCTGGAACGGGAAGCGGGCCATCGATTACCGCAATGCCGCCAAGATCCCCCATGACCTGGGGACAGCGGTCAACATTCAGACCATGGTGTTCGGTAACATGGGCAACGACAGTGCCACCGGGGTGGCAATGACCCGCAATGCCACGACCGGCGAAAGGAAGATCGAAGGGGACTACCTCATCAACGCCCAGGGTGAAGACGTGGTGGCAGGTATTCGCATCACCGATCCGGTGGGCAACATGGCCGAGACCATGCCGGAGACATGGAACCAGTTCGTGGGCATCACTCAGATACTGGAACAGCACTACCGGGACATGCAGGACGTGGAGTTCACGGTGGAGCGTGGCAAACTGTGGATGCTCCAGACCCGTGACGGCAAGCGCACTGCCCAGGCCGCCGTCCGCATTGCCGTGGACATGGCGGAAGAAGGGCTCATCTCAAGGGAAGAAGCCGTGCTCCGTGTCACTCCCGAGCAGGTGGACTTCTTCCTGCACCCACAGTTCAATGCCGCATCCAAAAAGGAGGCGAAGACGGAGGGGCGCCATCTCGCTGGCGGCCTCAACGTTTCGCCCGGCGCCGCCGTCGGAGTGGTAGCCTTTGACGCCGACCTGGCCGAAAGCTGGGCGAAGAAGGAAGGGAAAAGGGTGATCATGGTCCGCCCCGAAACCAGGCCGGACGATGTTCATGGGATGCTCGCCGCCGAAGGCATACTCACCAGCCGCGGCGGCCGCACAAGCCATGCCGCTCTGGTGGCCCGCCAATTTGGAAAGCCCGCCGTGGTGGGTGTAGCTGCCCTGGAAATCGACATGGGCCAGCATGTGATGACAGTTGGTGATCAGGTCATCAACGAAGGGGACTGGATTTCCATCGACGGCACGACAGGCGAAGTCTTTCTGGGCAAGTTGGAAACCATGGTGCCCGACATCTCGGATCCCTGGCTCATGCGCCTGCTGAGCTGGGCTGACGGTTTCCGCCGCCTGGGAGTCTGGGCAAATGCCGACTATCCCGCTGATGCGAAACGGGCCCGCGAATACGGTGCCGGAGGCATCGGCCTTTGCCGCACCGAGCACATGTTTTTCGAATCCGAGCGGCTCCCGTATGTACAGAAAATGATCATGACCAACCAGCCTTCGGAGAGACGCGAGGCTCTCGACGCCCTTCTCCCCTTCCAGAGAGAGGATTTTCTCGGGCTTTTCAAGGCGATGGACGGACTGCCCGTGATCATCCGTCTCATCGATCCTCCCCTCCATGAGTTCCTTCCCAGTTACGAAACCTTGATGACAGAGCTCGCTGACAGCAAAATACGCCTGTTGCATGCGAAAAATCTAAAAGAAATCGATGACCTCCTCCACAAAATCGAAGAGGACGAGCATATCCTCCGCCGAGTGGAAGCGCTCCGGGAAGCCAATCCCATGCTGGGTCTCCGTGGTGTGCGCCTGGGAATCATGATGCCGGAGCTGACACAGGTTCAGGTGAGGGCCATTTTCGAGGCTGCATGCCAATGCGCCAAGGCGGGCGTGGACGTTCATCCGGAAGTGATGATCCCTCTCACCTGCCACGTCAATGAGCTCAAAGTGCAGCGGGACGCCCTCGAGTCCGTTGCCAGGGAGGTAATGGAGGAACAGGGCATCTCGGTGGACTACAAATTCGGCACCATGATCGAGGTTCCCCGGGCCGCACTTACCGCAGACGAGATTGCAGAGCACGCCGAGTTCTTCTCTTTCGGCACCAACGACCTCACTCAAACGACCTTCGGCATCAGCCGTGACGATGCGGAAAAGGGTTTCCTTATTGATTTCATTCAAAGGGGCATCCTTCCGGAGAACCCTTTTGAAACCATCGATGAAAAGGGCCTGGCCAAGCTCATGGGAATCGGAGTGGAGTTGGGACGCAAGACGCGGCCGGAACTGGAAGTGGGGATCTGCGGAGAGCACGGTGGGGACCCAAAGTCCATTGCCATCTGCCACAACTTGGGGCTGAACTATGTGAGCTGTTCGCCCTTTCGGGTGCCTATCGCTCGTCTGGCGGCAGGCCAGGCCGTGCTGAAGGAGCGCATGACCATGAAGGAGGATCTGTGAATTCAGAATAGGGCAGAACATGCGGAAGGACAAAAGAACGGACTCCCGCGCCCCTTTGGATATAAAGGTTCTTAACTCCCCGTTTGACCCTCAAAGGGATTGGATAAGGTTCCAGACCGTGGAGTGAAGTCGGTGGTTCCACCGCGCACTACACCAGGGAGTGATCATGGAGAATAAGGAAAGACGTTCCATTCTATGCCCTAACTGCAGGAAGCTCATCAGTGTTGACGAACCGTCCTGTCCTCACTGTGGATTGCGCAAACCCGGATCTCCATGGAAGAACAATTTCTGGACCAAAGGTCTTCTGGATGGGGATCGGCTTGTCAGAAGCATCATCGTCGTGAACGCCGCCATGTTCATTCTATCCATCATCTTGAGCCCCGCCTCGACGGGTTTTTCCATGAACCCACTGGCATTTCTGTCGCCGGGAAATCGAAGCCTGCTTCTCCTGGGAGCAACGGGACGAGTACCCATCGATCAGTTTCATCGCTGGTGGACTCTTCTTTCCGCCAGCTTCCTCCACGGGAGTATTCTGCACATTCTCTTCAATATGATCGCCCTGAAACAGATTGCTCCTCTCATTTTCCAGGAATACGGCGGGCACCGGACAATTGCCATCTACACCCTCAGCGGAGTCGGAGGTTACATGGTCTCCTATCTCGTGGGAGTTCCTTTTACCCTTGGTGCATCGGCGGCGGTTTGCGGCTTCATTGGGGCAGCCCTTTACTATGGCAGGAGCAGGGGGGGAACCTTCGGGCGGATGGTATTTCAGCAGGTAGGCGGCTGGGCGGTCGGCATCCTGATTTTCGGATTCCTTTTCCCTGGGATTAACAACTGGGCTCACGGGGGAGGATTCGTGTGCGGTGCCCTGGTTGCTTTGCTGATGGGCTACCAGGATAAGAGAGACGAAACCCTCTTTCACAGAACCGTTGCCGGCTTGTGCGTCCTGTCCACCATGGGAGCCCTCATCTGGGGTGTGGCCACATCGGTTATCTTTCTCATGCAGAGTCGGCCTTTTTAGCACTCCCTTATGCTCCGGAACCTCCGCAGCCGTCAGAACCCGTGGTTTCGTTTTTCATATGTAAAGATGGCTCATTGAGGAAGCCATCGTTGGCATTCAATGGTGGAAGGGGAGTGGGAGATATGCTAATGATCACGTGTCCACAAGACTGGCGCGAAATCCCTATTCCCTCATTTCGCCAATTTTCAACAAGGAGGAGTTCTCGGCATGGCAGCGAAGAAGACGGTGAAAGAGATCATGTCCGTTATCGAAGAATACAACCTGGTTCTGGAAGACGACAGGCTCTGTGAGGCCCTCAGGATCATCCGTGAGAACCACAAGAAAATTCAGGCCTGCGAGATCGGCAATTTCCACAAGACTCTCTTCGTGAAGAACAGTGCGGGGGACATTGTCGGAAAACTCTCGATATACGACCTTATCAGGGGTCTTGTCCCGGAATCAGTCAAGAAAGAGGGTGCTGCGAAGCCTTATTACCGCTCGATTTCGACGAAAGCCGCTGAAGTGGCCGATGAAATCAGCGAAATCCAGGCGCGTTTTCAATGGCTGGACAGCAGTTTCTTTGAACTGGTGCAAAAGGAATCCCAGAAAAAGGTGAGAGACGTCATGTCTCCCATCCACCCTCTCCTGAAGGAGGACGACACCATCAATCGAGCGATCTACCTGATGTTCAAGGAAAACACGAGGCAACCCCTCGTCGTTCGTGAGGGTAAAATCGTCGGTGTGGTCACCCTCATGGACATCTTTCCCGAGCTTCTGGAGATTGCCGGGGATGAGTGCTTCTGGGAGGGGATCGCCTGAGGCCCTTCATGGTATAGTTGGTGGAGACTCCCTCATTTCTTGCGCCGACACCAGCCATTCAGCTCCATCTTGTCCTTGTCGTGATCCCTCCCGGACTTATCCGGATGAAATGAAAAGGGGGACCGATCCCATCGTCTTTTTGGGCCATCTTGACGAGGAGATCCTCCACGATGGATTCAACCTCGTCCAGCGCGCTGACAGGGCGAATCAATCGAGCCAGACGGTATTCACTGCCAAGATGCCTCGGCACGGCTACCACATGCCCTGTGGGGATGACATGGAGAGGATCTGATGGTCCCTCAGCGCCAAGCAGCACAAACTGAAACGGATCTTTCTCCTCCCCGGGAAGGTGGCCGGCGATGAGGATATAAAAGCGATCGAGTTCGGCCCGGATGTTGCCGATCGACCTGTCTTCCCGCAATTTTATCAATTGGGCGTGCAAGAAAAGCAGGGCTTCCGCCACGATGCCGACATAGTCGTCGCAATCCATCTCGAGGAGATGTCCTTGAAGTCTTTCGCAAAGCCATATTCCGTAACCGGCTCCGGCAGAGACGGCAACCGTATGCGGTCCCAGATGAAAGAGCTTCGTCACGGTGATGAAATGGCAATTATCGCTCTCCGCGGAGTACACAACTGCGCGGCTGTCCGAAGCGAGGACAATCCCTTTTTCGCACTGGTAAGCCAGGACTTGAGTCATGGGCAACACCGTTCTGAGCCGTGTGGGCTTGCAGCTCCAATCATCATCAGATCTGGTTTCCCCTGTTCCCGGAGCTGGATTGCTCTCATCTGTGCGTTCTTCTAAAATCTGTGGCCGGCTGCCAGCCGGATTCTCCCCGGAAGGAAACCAACTGCCCCCATGGCAAAGTTCAATCTCCCTGTCCTTATGTTCCTGTCCTGCGGACACATGGTCGTGGACCTTTACCAGGGCGCATTGCCCGCCGTGCTGCCATTCATCAAGGAAAGCCTTGGTCTTTCCTATACGGTGACAGGAGCGATCCTCATTATTGCCAATATAACCTCTTCCATTGTTCAGCCTATGTTCGGATTTCTTTCAGACAAGAAGGAAAAAGCCTTTCTCTTACCCATGGGCGCTTTCCTGGCCGGGGCTGGTTTTTCCATGCTTCCGTGGACCCGGAGCTACCTCGTCATTCTTCTCCTCGTAGCCGTCAGCGGTTTCGGAATCGCCGCATATCACCCCGAGGGATTCAAAACGGCACGATTCTTCACCGGGAGCAAGATGGCGACGGGCATGTCCGTCTTCTCCGTGGGGGGAAACGCCGGTATGGCGGCGGGTCCCATTCTTGCCCTTCTCATCGTCAACTCCCTGGGATTCGCATCCCTTACCTGGATGTTTATTCCCTCGCTTGTCTTCACAATAACAATCATCATACTCCATAAGGTGATTGCCGTCCCCTCCAACCTCAGGGGGGCTGATCCACTGAGGCGACCCCTTCCGACGAAGGGAGCCCACCAGGCCCTCGCCGTCATCATCTGCGTGATCATCATGAGAACATGGACACACGTGGGCCTGATAACTTACATCCCGTTCTACTATATTGACTACCTCAAGGGAGATCCCGTCCAGGCAGGAAAGATTGTCAGCTTGTTTCTTCTGGGGGGAACTTTTGGGACCCTTGCAGGGGCTCCCCTGGCTGATCGATGGGGACACAGGTTCTGGCTTCGAATGTCTATGCTGGGCAGTGCCATGCTTTTTCCCATGATTCTCTTTTCGGAAGGGTATCTGCTGTTCCTGGTGGTGACAGTCCTCGGTATGATCCTCATCTCGACTTTCACGGTCACCGTTGTGATGGGACAGAATCTGTTGCCGGGAAATCTGGGTGTCGCTTCGGGTCTCCTGGTGGGTTTTGCCATTGGGGCCGGAGGAATAGGAGTGACCCTTCTGGGTCTGATCGCCGACACGTTTGGTGTCCCTTCAGCCCTCAAATGCATTGGAATCCTT